>DATCBR010000117.1:0-10205 GCA_036511765.1 Acidobacteriaceae bacterium
CCTGTCTCTTGCTCGCCGGATCGAGCGACCCCGTCAGCAGCGCCACGCGGTAGGCCCGGCCCGTATGCGGCGACACCTTCCCGCCCAGCAGCCGCCGCGCGCTCAGGTAGTGCTGCGTGGCCAGGATCTCCGTCGGCGCCATCATCGCCACCTGCGCGCCGTTCTCGATCGCCACCAGCGCCGCCTGCATGGCGACGATCGTCTTGCCGGAGCCAACGTCGCCCTGCAGCAGCCGCCGCATGGGCTGCGGCCGTCGCATGTCCGCGACGATCTCGCCCAGCACGCGCTTCTGCGCAGCCGTGGGATGGAAGGGGAGAATCTGCTTCAGCGCCTCGCGGACTTGAGGACCGGTCGCGAACGCCGTGCCGCGCCGCTCGCGCATGCGTCGTCGCTTCAGCTCCAGACCGAGTTCGAGATAAAACAGCTCTTCAAAGATCAATCTTCGATGTGCGGGTGTCGAAGCCGCCATCAACTCCGTCATCGGCGTGCCGGCCTCAGGAAAATGCGCCGCACGCAGCGCAGCCATGCGCGAAGGAAGGCCGAGCCGCGCGAGTAGAGCAGCGGGGAGCGTTTCGTCCTTCTTCTCCCAGGTGCCCAAAGGCGAGGCATCCTTCGACAAGCTCAGGACAGGCTCTGGGGCACCCAGCTTTTGTTTGTCATTCCGTAGCGGAGCGGAGGAATCTGCTTTAGCTTTGTCATTCCGTAGCGGAGCGGAGGAGTCTGCTTCTGTGATGAGCCCACCAGCCGCCAGTTCCTCCAGCACGCCCCACACCACCCGCCGCATCCAGCGCGAGGTCAGCTTCGCGCCCCACGGCGTCGTGCCGCCCAGCGACTGATACACCGGAACGATGCGCCCCATCTCCAGCATGGCGAACTCCGGGTCGGGCGCCTTGCCCGGCTCGGCCACCACCTCAAACTGCGGCTGGATCATCTTGAACCGGCCCGACGCCGCGCCCTTTTTCCCCTGGGCTTCCGCCGCCAGCGCCGACCGCGACGCCTCCAGCCTCCCGTACACCGCCACCTGCTGCCCCGCCTTGAAGCGATCTTTGAGATAGGCCGCGTGGAACCAGATGCACTTGATCGTGCCCAGCCCCTGCCCCAGCGTCATCTCCATCATCGGGCCGGAGCGCGTGCGCAGCAGCGCCGCCCCGCGCACCTCGCCCATCACGGAGGCCATTGTGCCCGGAACCAAGTCTTCAATGGGCTGCGGATTCAGCCGGTCCTCATACCGGAACGGCAGGTGGTAGAGCAGGTCCTCGACCGTCTCCACGCCGCGCGCTGACAGTGCCTGCGCGACACGTTCCCCCACGCGCTTGATGTACTTCACCTGAGTCGAAAGTTCCAGCACAGGAACGATGCTAACAAGCTGCACGGTGGAATCTGCTGCTACATGTGCGACGACCGCGCATCAGCTCTCTGCGAGTGCGGCTGCCACATCCTGCGCGAAGTCCCCGCGCTCCACCGCGCCGCGGTAGATCTTCACGATGCGGCCCTGGCGGTCAATCAGGATAGTTGTTGGCAGGCCGATCTCACGCGGCCCAAGTTCCCGCCTTGGTGCGGGAAACGCTACCGGATACGGCACCTTCATGTGCGACACAAACTCACGCACGCGCGACGGCGCATCGCTGCCCTCATCCATTGCAATGCCCACGACCGCCAGTCCCTTGGTGGCGTCCTCGCGCGCGATGGCGGCGAGACCAGGCATCTCCTCGCGGCATGGCTCGCACCACGTTGCCCAATAGTTGATCAACACCACCTGCCCCCGATGATCGGCGAGCTTCCACTGGCTGCCATCGAGCTGCGTCAACACCAGATCGCCCGCAGACTGTCGCTCGGCTGCCGGAGTAAAGCCGCCCGCCTGTCGAGGAAACCGCCAGTGCATGCCGCTGACCACCGCTGCGGCGGCGACAAACACGACCAGCCACATCCGGTCATCGCGCCAGTTGAGCTTCACGCCGCGGGCCGCGAGCGCGGTCGCAACCCGTTCGCCCACGCCCTTGATGTACTTCACGGGGGTGGAGAGTTCGAGCACAGGGATGATGCTAACAAGAGGAATAACCCTATAGGTCAGCTAAGCTCACAAACGGTACAATCCGAAGGGAACGGTGGCACGTAATGGCAGAGATCGATCTACCGCAGGCGGAAGCCGACAGTCTTATCGCGATGGAAAAGCACCGAATCAACGAGGATCTGCTCAGTTTTCCAAGACCGGGCGAACGCCTCGGAGTTCCGCTCCAATCGTCAGATCGTCGAGAGACGTTCATGCTTGATGTGACCCGCTCGAGCGTCAAACTTACAAAAGCGAACTTTCAAAATCGGGCTAGGCAAGTCGTTATCCTGCTTCGTCTCGATATCGACGGAGCGCCGCATAGAAATCCTGATGGGACAGAAGTTGATTGCCCGCACCTCCACGTCTATCGTGAGGGCTTCGGTGACAAATGGGCTTATCCTGCACCTGCCGAACTTCTGCCAGCCAGTGGATCGCTTTATGATGCACTGAATTTGTTCATGGCCCGCTGCAACATCACTTCCGCGCCTAACATTCAACAGGGGCTCTTCTAATGACGATGGTCGCGGAAATCGAAAGCTTGGTCGATACCTATCGCCTATGGCTGCGACAGAAGACGGCCGTTCGCGACATTAACGGCTCATGGGTCGAAATCACTACTCCCTTCATCGACCGTCACAACGACGCATTGCAGATATACGCCAAACGATCCGGCGAGGGGTATCTCCTCACAGACGACAGCCAAGTAATTAATGATCTAGAGTCATCAGGTTGCAATCTTCAGACTGCGAAACGTCGCAATCTACTCAAAATTACACTCGCCGGCTTCGGGGTGAAGCTGAACGAGAACAATGCGCTAGAGGTAAAGGCCACCCCCGAAACATTTGCGGCGCGCAAGCATGATTTAGTCCAGGCGATGCTTGCTGTCAACGATCTCTTTTACCTTGCGCAGCCAGTTGTAGAGAGCCTTTTCTTTGAAGACGTCGCGGCATGGCTAGATAGTGCGGATGTGCGGTACATTCCCAACGTCAAGTTCACGGGTATCACGGGATACGATCATCAATTTCACTTCGGTATTCCCAAGTCTCGGCGGGAGCCTGAGCGGATTGTAGAGGCGGTCAATCGACCTACAAAAGAAGGTGCGGCCGACTTGATCTTCCGTTGGACCGACACGCGGGAAGCAAGGCCGAGTGACGCAAGAGCGTACGCCGTCTTGAACGATCGTGAGCATTCGGTTCCTCCGGCAGTTATCGACGCATTACGAAACTACGGCATCGAGCCCGTCCCCTGGAATCTCAGAGCACAGGCCGAGGCGAAACTCGCTGCCTAAACATAATTAGTTGCACAACACGTAGGAGCAGCAAGGAGAGCGCATGGCCATTCGTCTGCACTTCTGGGGGGCGGACCAGACCGTCACCGGTTCCAGCCACCACCTGGAGTGCGCCGGGCAGAACATCCTCCTCGACTGCGGCCTCTATCAGGGCAAGCGCAGCGAGGCCGCCGGCATCAACGCGCACCTCGCCTTCACGCCCGAGCAGCTTAGCGGCAAGACGCCGCCTGCGCTCAACTCCGTCGTCCTCTCGCACGCGCATATCGACCACTCCGGCGACCTGCCGCTGCTGGCCAAGCAGGGCTACCGCGGCCCCATCTACGCCACGCCTGCGACGATCGATCTCTGCAACCCCATGCTCAAGGACTCCGCGCACATCCAGGAGGGCGACGCCGACTTCCTTTCGCGGCGCCGCGGCCGTCGCGCGTCCATTGGTGTGCCTTTGGGCCCTGAACCCGTCGCCCCGCTCTACACCCAGGACGACGCCGCGCAGGCCTGCACGCAGTTCCAGTCGCTGAAGCTGCACACGCCGCAGGTGCTCGCCGGATCGACCAAAGACGCCGGCTTTACCGTCAGCTACACCAACGCCGGCCACATGCTCGGGTCTACGAATGTTTTGGTCGAGGCCACCGAGAACGGCAAGACCGTCAAGCTGCTCTTCTCTGGCGACGTGGGCCGCAAGAACCTGCCCATCATCAAGGACCCCGACCCTGCGCCCGCCGCCGACTACCTCATCATGGAGAGCACCTATGGTGATAGGTTGCATCCGCCGCCGGGCGACGTGAAGGCGAAGCTCGCCGCGCTGGTCAACCCCGTGCTCGCGCGCGGCGGCCACATGATCGTCCCGGCCTTTGCTGTCGAGCGTACGCAGCAACTCGTCCTGATGTTGCATGAGCTGATCGAGGCCAAGCAGATCCCCGAGTTCCCCATCTTCGTCGACAGCCCGCTCGCCGTCGCCGTCACCGACGTCTTCCGCCAGCACACCGAGGAGTGGGACGAGGCCGCCTGCGCCTTCTACAACAAGGGCATCGACGCCTTCGGCTGGAACCGTCTGCGTTACACCCGCACCGTCGAAGAAAGCAAGGCACTCAACGATCTCCACATGCCCTTCATGGTCATCTCCGCCTCCGGCATGTGCGAGGCAGGCCGCATCCTGCACCACCTGAAGAACGGCATCGAGGACCCGCGCAACCTCGTCCTCATCACCGGCTACCAGGCCCTCAACACGCTGGGCCGCAAGCTGGTCGAGGGCGCGCAGGAGGTCAACATCTTCGGCGAGCCGCGCCGCGTGCGCGCGCAGGTCGAAGTCATCGACGCGCTCTCCGGCCACGCCGACCAGCAGGAGCTGCTCGACTGGATGGCACCCGTCGCTGCGGGAGGACTGAAGAAAGTCTTCCTCGTCCACGGCGAACCCGGCCCCATGGCCGCATTAACCGCGAAGATCCAGGAGCGCTACAAGCTCGAAGTCGTCTGTCCCAAGCGCGGCGATCGCTTCGAGATCGCATAGCCGCTGTTCCGTAGCGGCGAGGTCATGTCTGTGCGGCGGCCGCTGCTTGTGCGACCACGCTGCCCGGACCAGGTAGCACCCGCCCCTGCTAACCTGAGAGACACTGGCCACGCCGAGCATCCAGGACCGCCAGACCCATCCCATGCAACCCGGAATCTCCACCCACGTCTTCTTCCAGCACCGCCTGCATCCCGGCCTGCTGGACGCCCTCGCGTCCTCCGGCGCGCGCACCATTGAGGTCTTTGCCGCACGCCATCACTTCGACTACACCGACGCCTCGCAGGTCCGCGAGCTGGCCTCCTGGTTTCGCTCCAACCCTGTGCGCGGCGTCCTGCACCAGCCCATCTACATCAGCGACCGCGCAGGAGCCTTCAGCCATCCGGATTCGGTCCAGTGGTCGCGCCACGTCGCGCCCAACCTCAACCTGATCGCGACGGAGAAGTTCCGCCGCATCGCCGCCATGGACGAGGTCAAGCGCGCGCTGGAGGCCGCCGAAGCGGTCCCCTTCTCCGCTGCCGTCCTCGATCTCGGACTGCGCGACACCCGCTGGGACGAGGCCGCCATCGAGCATTCGCTCTCCGCCATCGAGCACCTCAAGGCCTTCGCCGGCCCGCTGGGCCTGCGTCTGCTGCTTGAGAACATCCAGAACGAGGTCACTACGCCCGCGCACCTGCTCCACATTCTTCAGGCGGGCCACTTCGATAACGTAGGCGTCTCGCTCGATCTCGGCCGCCTGCACCTGGCGCAGGATGGGACAAAGCCATCGCCGGACTCCGGAGTTGGCGAAGCCGTCCAACTGCTCGCAGGCCGTATCGGCCAGCTCCACATCCATGACAATCACGGCGCGTTCGCCGCGCCCTCCGACTCCGCCGGTTCGTTCCAGAACGCGATGGAGATGAAAGACGAGCACCTCTGGCCGGGTGATGGGACCATCGACTGGAAGGCCATCGGCGCAGCGCTCGCGCCTCTGCCCGCGGACACGCCCGGCATTCTTGAGGTCGCCGGCGACCGTGACGAGTCGCCCGAAGCCGTCGCCCGCAAGGCGAAGGCGTTCTTCGAGGACGACAGCCTGGGTCTGCAAACGATAGCCTGACAAACCACAGCCTGACCCAGCGGCTCTAGTAATCAGCAACTGGCCCCTAGCCACCAGCAACTAGAACGTCGTGCTCACCGTCAGGCGAAGCGTCTTTCTCGGCTCGCGGAGCTGGTAGGACGGCCCATACAGTTGCAGCGCTTCCTGGTAGGTGAACTGGCCGGCGCCTGTGGTGGGGAACAGGTTCTGGAAGCACAGCGTCTGCCCGGCAGCGCAGGTGTTCGGCAGTGCGAGTTGCTGCGGAACGTCCTTGAACAGCCGCAGCGAATTGTAGGCGTAGTAGATGCGCATGGGCGCGTTGACGATCGGCAGGATTACCTGCAGCTCCGCGCCATTGGACATCCGCGGAACAAAGTTTGTGCCGGGCACGGGCCTCAGTATCAGGTCGGAGAAGTGAGGCACCGCCTGGCCGCCGTAGCATGCTCCATTGATGAACTGCGGGCACCCATACAGCGGACTCTCCAGCACAGACGCGCCGGCCACGCTTTGCCGCAACTGCGCTTTTTCCAGGTCTCCGGTCAGGCCAAAGTCCGTGAACAGAGCAAACGTGACCTGGCTGATGATGGGGATGCGATACTCCGCATTCGCAGTCAGCTGCGTGTCGCCGCCCACGGACACCGGGCGGTAAATCGGCAGCGGGATCTGGATATTGCCCAGCTGATAATTGGTCGGGTCGCGCGGCACAGTCGTGCCATCCGGATTGGTCAGGGTAAAGTTCACCCTTACCGGAACAAAGGTGTAAGGGGTGGACGAGCGGATGTCGAAGCCGCGCACGTCATTCTCGCCGCCGCCATAGATGCGGTTGGTGGGCGGGGCCACCTCGCCGCCGAATCCGTTGATGTGCGCCAGTTGCAGCCGCAGGCCCAGCACGTTGCGCCCATCGCGGTTGATGCGCAGTCCCTTCATCGGGTAGAACTGCCGGAAACTCGCCGCCGGCTCGATGTATTTCACATTGCCGCCGGCGCCGGCGATCTGCACAGAAACGTTGAAGTCCCGCCCGCTGTGCGGTCCCACCGAGCGGTCGACGCTCGAGTAAGTAAGGCTCGGCGAGAACGTCGAGGTCACGATCCCGTTCAACTGGTTCAGTCCTTCCACGCCGCCCGACCGGAACGCCAGCGATTGGAAGACATTGCGGGTATTGTCGTTGAACGTCGTAATCGATGAGCGCGACAGCGCATAGGTCAACCCGACGCGGGCCACTCCGCGGCCCGCCCAAAGGTGCTTCAGCGGCTCGCCGATGGATACGGAAAAGCCTTTGGTTGCGGTGTTGTAGTTCGTCAACAGCGACTGCTGCGCGTTGGAGACGTTCGAGCTGGTGCCGTTGGCGATGGAGTATGCCTTCGCGGGATTGTAGTCTGCTTTGGTTGAGGACACCTGCACGCCCAGCGAGATGGGCCGGTTGCGCAGGTATGGCTCGTTGAAGCCGAGGCTGACGTTGCGCTGCAGGTCGCCGATGTTTGCGGTTGCGGAGAGGGTTTCGCCCAGGCCCAGGAAGTTGTTGGTCTCGTAGTTCAGGCCCAGGAACGTGCCCGAGAGGCCGCTGATGCCGCCATTGAGGCCAATGGAGTTTTTGCCCTTCTCCTTCAGCTTCAGCAGCAGGTCTACTGTGCCAGCGTCTTCGTTCTTGTGGGTCTCCGTGTCCTCTTCGCTCTTCAGGTTTTCGAAGTAGCCAAGCTGGTTCAGGCGCAGGACCGAGAGGTCCCACAGCTGCGAGTTGTAGACCTGGCCCTCTTCCAGCAATATCTCGCGGCGGATCACCTTGTCGCGCGTCACCGTATTGCCCTGGAACTCGATGCGTGAGACGTAATACTGCTTGCCCTGGTCGACATCGATCGTCCAGTAGACCAGATGCGTGGCATCGTCGCGGCGCGGAATGGGATTGGCCACCATGGTGATGTAGCCCTGGCTGCCGTATGCCTTGCGCAGCGCCTCCACGCCTTTATGCAGCAGCTCGTAGTTGAACCACTCGCCGTCCTTCTGCGTGAACTGCGCGCGCAGCGCCTTCGGATTGAAGCCCGGGGCCACGCCGGTGAACGTGATCCCGCCCAGGCGGTACCGGTCGCCCTCTTCCACCGGCGTCAGAATGTCGATGCGCTTGCCCTTGGAGGGTCGCAGCGTAAACCAGTTGATTCCGCCCGCATCGCGGACCTTGGTGATGGGCTCGCCGGTCTGGGCCGTGTAGTAGCCGCGCACCTGGTAGGCCAGACGGACGCGCTCGATGTCTTCGTCCAGCTTGCTGGCGTCGAAGGTCCGCGCGAACAGGTTCTCCAGAATGATCGAACGCGGGATCCCGATGGGCTTGGTGTTCACCATCGCTTCGCGCAGCACGCGGCTGCTGACGCTGTAATTGCCGTCGAATTCGATCTTGCCGACCTTCACCGTGGGGCCTTCCTTGATGCGGAAGGTAATGCTCACGCTGGTGGGCGGGATGGTCTTGACCTCGGTGCGGATGGTGGCATACTGGTGCCCGTGCTCCGCCAGCAGGTCCTTCAGCACGTCCTCGGCACGCTTGATCCGCGTGTCGTCGTACTGGCTCTCCGGCGTCAGGCCCACCTTCGCCTTTTTGAAGCGGTCCTGCACGTCAGACTGCGTTACAGCGTTCAGGCCGATGTAGTAGATGTCCCGGATGACCGGCTTTTCCACCACATACACCGTCAACAGAACGCAGGCCGGGCTGCTCTGGGTGGCGGCGCGCTCCGATCGCTCAATCCACATCCGCGTGTAATACCCGGTGTTCCAGATGGCGTTGAAGTCCCGCTCAACCGTTGCCGGATCGTACGGATCGCCCTGGTGGCTCGCCATGCGCGCTAAGACAGACTCCTTGGGCGCTCTTCGATAGCCGACCACCTGCGGCTCGCACAGCGGCCCGCTAGCCTCGGCGTCGCCTGTCACCGCCTGCCCGGCTGCCTGGGCCCGCGCTGCGGGGGCCGAAGACAACAGCCCCGCCGCCACAACGGCCATTGCCAGCGTGGCGCGGACTGCGCCAGTAGGGCTGAAACGCTTTCGCACAGTCTTCAAAACGCCCGGAGGGCCTCCGCTCACTCGCTTTACGGTAAAGATACGCACACCCTCACTGCTCAAATATCACACCCCGGAAGCTTCATTGGGGAAGCCTTGATTATATGGGAGCAAGGCCGCCGGGTGCGAGTTCCGCGCCGCCTGAAATTCGCCCGTGCAGGATGGACGCACCGTGCGCGGCTTCGTCTCGCCGTGTTGTATGGAAAAACCCGCGCGAATTACGCTACTGCTCCGGCTCGCCTCACCTCAACCAGCACGGAATAGAACGTCGCCCCGCCGCCCATGTCCGTCACGCGCTCACTAGTCAGCGCGTTGACGTTGCGCGCGCCGCCATCTGCTGAACCGTTCGCGCTTCCGCTGCCGGCCAGCCGGTTCCAACCCAGCCGCGCCGCCACGACTCCTTGGGGAACAGCGCCATCCACCAGCGCCTCCAGCCGCACCGCGCCGCGCGCATTGAATATCTCCACCGCATCGCCGTTCGCGATCCCCCGTGCGACCGCGTCCGCCGGATGCATCTCCAGCATTCCGGACTTCGCGGCCTCCATCTTCTGGTGGCCGGGCAGGTTCGCAAAGGTCGAGTTCATATAGTTGTCCGCTTTGCGCGGAAGGAACTCCAGCGGAAACCGTCCGTCCTTCGCCGCCGCGCCGCCGCGCGACTCCACCGGAGGCACAAATACCGGCACCGGCGTCAGTTCGCCACGTCCGCTCGGTGTCCCAAACCAGCTCGCGTCTGAGAAGGGCAGCACCCGACCGCGCGCATTCCTGGGCAGCGCCATCGCGGCATGACCTTCGCGTTCCAGCCGTTCGCGCGTAATCCCTGCGAACCAGTCATTGCGATCGCTCTTCAAACTTCCGCCCAGCGCCTGGTCGATCATCGCGTCGTCGGAGTCGACAAAACACGCTTCGGTAAATCCCATTCGCGCGGCCAGCTCGCGAAAGACCCACGTGTTGTTGCGGGCCTCGCCCAGCGGCGCGATCGCCTGGTTCGACATTTGCACGTAGAAGTGTCCATACGCTCCCTGCACGTCTTTGGTCTCAAGAAACGTCGTCGCCGGCAGCACAATGTCCGCATACTCGACCGTATCGGTAAAGAACTGCTCATGCACCACCGTGAACAGGTCCTCCCGCCGCAACCCCTCCAGCACGCGCTCGGAATCCGGAGCCACCGCCGCCGCATTGCAGTTGTAAACAAACAGCGCCTTCACCGGCGGCTCATTCAACTCCGTCAGCGCCATCCCCAGCTCATTCA
>DATCBR010000118.1:0-4083 GCA_036511765.1 Acidobacteriaceae bacterium
CCTGCTCCAGGAAACCCACGCGCGAGCTGACTGTGCCAGTAAAGGCGCCCTTCTCATGACCGAAGAGCTCCGCCTCAATCAATGTCTCCGGAATGGCCCCGCAGGAGACCGCGATAAATGGCTGCCCGGCCCGGGTCCCTAGATTGTGGATGGCGCTCGCGATTAGCTCCTTCCCTGTGCCGCTCTCACCTGTGACCAGCACGGAAGCATCGATGCCCGCGACACGGCGGACCAGATCGTAGACCTGTTTCATCTGCCCGCTCGTGCCGATCATGCGATCGCAGCCGGCCGGGGCCGCCACCAGCAGTTGCGCCGTCCGGAGAGAACGCCGCAGCGACGAACTCTCCATTGCGCGTTCGATGATCGCCTTCAGGTCGCGGATCGAGGGTGGCCGCCGCAGGTAGCCGTACGCCCC
Organism: Acidobacteriaceae bacterium; assembly: GCA_036511765.1. Taxonomy (GTDB): domain Bacteria; phylum Acidobacteriota; class Terriglobia; order Terriglobales; family Acidobacteriaceae; genus Edaphobacter. Next base: position 416 of record DATCBR010000118.1, read on the forward strand.
GGCCCTCACCAGCTCGGCTGCCGTGGAACGCAGCGAATCTTCAGCCAGCAAGATGAAAATCGCGCCTTCATGCGATCCGATGATGCGCGTGAAGGATTCCACGCGCGGGCTCAGCGCGGCCAGGCGCGTGTCCAGGTCCAGCAACACAATGTCGCAGCCCTGCGCGTCGATCAAACCGTTGATCCCGTCCTCGTCAGTCTCCAGCAGGACCTTGAAGTCCTTACCGAGCGCAGACGAGAGCAAGGGCTTCAGCGTCCGGTCTTCTGTGTGCAGCCCGATCCGTACCATTGACTCTGTTCCTTCGCTTGCAGAGGGGAGCGGCGCTTTCTCCTCTGGGAATAACCGCTCTCCAGCCCCCTGGTGATCGGAGGGCAGAACTGGATCGTAGTTCACGCCCTCGTCCATGTCGAGCAAATTGACGCGCTCCCCTGCAGGCTACATCTTTCGCGGGATTGTTGGCAGGTCGTTCATTGCCGATGCTGTTAGCAGTCTCCCGCAGCCCACGGCAAGACCGTTGGTTGCTCTCAAATCTCCGGACTCCCTTAGGGAGACGCAATTGGGACGCCAAACGGAATTCCCTGCAACACTGGGTAGATCAGCCCCGCTTCATCGCAACGTCGCTGAAACATGCATCATTTTGCATAGATTAGGCAAAGGTTTAGCGCCAAATCCGTTCACACCACGAGAAACTCCAACAGGGGTATATAGTCTGCTTCACCAGGGAATATGGGTCGTAAACAGAAAGCGCCAATTGGGACTGCTCGTTGGGCGCACAGGGGCAGTAAGCTGCTGGAATACCCCGTATCTCCGTAAACTGTAAAGTTCAGACGGCGAATACGCCGCATAGGCATAGATTGCACGCGATTGGGGAAAGGGTAAGCAAATGCATTGGATTGCTTGGTGGCCGACAGTCGCGGTTCTGGCGATAGCCACCTTTACGGATCTGCGCAGCAGGCGCATTCCCAACTGGCTTGTAGTTCCCTTCATGGTCGCAGGTCTGCTGCTCTCTGCGGTGCGTGGCGGATGGCATGGACTGGCGCATAGTTTCGGCGGTCTCGCGCTGGGCCTGGCGATCTTTGGCATCCCCGCCGTCATGGGCGGCATGGGCATGGGCGACGTCAAGTTGTGCGCCGCCATCGGCGCATGGATCTGGTCGCAGCAACTGGTAGTCGCGCTGGTGCTTACGGCTATGGCCGGCGGCATTATGGCTCTGGTCTGGGCCGCGGCTGGCGGATTCCTCGGCGAATTGTTCAACGGCGCCGGCCGCCTCGTCTTTAGCTCCGCCAAACGAGGCCTCAAGCCCGATTCCGAACTGAACCTGGACAACCCTCTCGCGCGCAAGATGCCGTATGCTCCGGCCATCGCGATTGGAACGCTAATATCTTTTTTTTCGCGCTGAGACTTGAAATAGCAGTGGGGACGGTGAGCAAATCAGGAATTCCCCAGTTGAGTCTGCATAGAATCTGGAAGTATCGGGGAGTTGGACCACGATGAACACAACCTCAAGCAAACCACCCGACACGCTCGGCAATAATGTTCTCTCGGTGGCACTCATCGGCCCCGCCGAGGCCCGCCGCCGCGCGCTCGCCGGCGCGCTGGCCAGCCTTCAGGGCAGCGTCACACGCGAGTTCTCCAACTATCCCGATCTGGACGACGTGCCACGGCTCCTCGAGTCGGAGTATGACGTGGTCATCGTTGAGCTGGACAGCAATCCTGAATATGCCCTGGAGTTGATCGAGAACATCTGCAGCAAAGGCAGCGTCACCGTAATGGTGTACTCCGACAATGTCGTCCCGGACATGCTGATGCGCTGCATGCGCGCGGGAGCGCGCGAATTCCTTTCCCAGCCCATTACCTCCACATCCATCGCCGAGGCCATGGTGCGGGCTTCGGTGCGGCGGCCCACCGCCCGCGTTGCAAAAAAGGCCATGGGCAAGATGCTGGTCTTCGTGGGCGCCAAGGGTGGTTCAGGTGTCACCACGATCGCAAGCAACTTCGCAGTGGCCCTGGCTCAGGATTCCGGAAAGAATGTGGCCCTCATCGATTTAAACCTGCCGTTTGGCAATGCTGCGCTGGACCTGGGAATTACCTCGCAGTATTCCTCCGCAACCGCCCTGTTGAACCCAAACCGCCTGGACTCCAACTACCTGTCGAGTTTGCTGGTCAAGCACAACTCCGGCCTCTCAATACTGGCAGCGCCGGACAAGTATGTCTCTGTACACCCCACTGAGGAATCGATCGAGCGGCTTGTACACGTCACGCGCCAGGACTTCGACTACATCGTGGTCGATGCCGGTTCGCGCTTCGACTCGGCCAGCAAGTCGCTCTTTGAGGCAGGCTCCACGGTTTACCTCGTACTGCAGGTGGGCATCTCCGATCTGCGCAATGCCAACCGCCTGATCTCGGAGATATTCCGCGTGAACGGCGTAAAGCTCGAGATTGTCCTCAACCGTTATGCCTCCCGCGCGCTCTCCATCGATGAGGCCAGCATCAATAAGGCCCTCACCATGCCGGCGGCATGGAAGGTCCCCGGGGACTTCGCCGCCGTGCGCGCGTCCCAGAATGCCGCGACGCCGCTCGTCGCTGAGGACAACGCTGTATCGCGCGTGATCAAGCAAATGGCGCGCGCGGCATACGGCGCGACAGAGCCGCAGGAAAAGAAAAAGAAATTCAGTTTATTTGGATAGCCGGAGACCCAAGACGTGGAACAAGATCTCGAAAAGCTCAAAACCGAACTGCACCGGACGCTGATCGCCAAGCTGGATCTCGAAAAGCTGTCCCGCGTCAACTCCGCTCAGGCGCGGCAGGCCGTCGCAGGCATGATTCACGAGATCATCGTCAGCCAGAGAGTGCCGCTCAGCTTCGAGCAGCAGGAAAAGGTGCAGGACGATCTGCTCGACGAGGTCTTCGGGCTGGGGCCGCTGGAGCCGCTGCTCAATGACTCCACCATCTCCGACATCCTCGTCAATGACAAGGACCACGTCTTTATTGAGCGCAGGGGGCTCCTGTCCCGCGTCAATACCTCCTTCCGCGATGATCGCCACCTGCTGCAGATCATCGACCGCATCGTCTCCCGCGTTGGCCGCAGGGTGGATGAATCGACGCCGATGGTCGACGCGCGCCTGCCCGATGGCTCCCGCGTCAATGCCATCATCCCCCCGCTCGCGCTTGACGGGCCTGCGATCTCCATCCGCCGTTTCGGCACCGGGCCTCTGGAGGCCAGCAAGCTGGTGGAACTGAAGAGCATCTCCCCGGAGATGCTGGAGACGCTGGCCGCGGCCGTGCGCGCCCGCATCAGCATCCTCATCTCCGGCGGTACCGGCGCCGGCAAGACTACGCTCCTCAACATGCTGTCGCAGTACATCCCCAAAAATGAGCGTATCGTCACCATTGAAGACGCCGCCGAACTGCAGCTCGCCATGGAAAACATCGTGCGCTGCGAGACGCGCCCACCCAATATCGAAGGCCAGGGCGCAGTGCGCCAGCGGCACCTGCTGATCAATAGTCTGCGTATGCGCCCGGATCGCATCATCATCGGCGAGGTGCGCGGCGAAGAAGCCTTCGACATGCTGCAGGCGATGAACACCGGCCATGAGGGATCCATGACCACCATCCACGCCAACACGCCGCGCGACGCGCTCAGCAGGTTGGAGTCGATGGTCGCAATG
>DATCBR010000119.1:0-11388 GCA_036511765.1 Acidobacteriaceae bacterium
CCCTCTTTCGCATCCGTATACTTTGCCCTGATTATGCAATGGTTATTGCGTAATGCGCATTAAGGAACCCTGCCCATGAGTGTTACTGCCGCCAAGCCTTCGCCCAACCGCAACGCGGGCCGTACCTTTTCCCTAGACCAGCATGGATTGTTCGGCGAAGGATTTCTGAAGCTGCTCGCCATCAAGGACTCCGACGTTCGGATCCTGACGCTGGAACAGGCGCGCGATGCAGTGGACAAGGGGCTGCACTCGGGTGGTGCCTTCTCGGCCACATTGCCGCTGGTCGCTTTGTTTTACGGCGGATTCCTGCGGTTGGACATCGCAGATCCCACGCGGCGCGGTCAGGACATGTTCACCCTGAGCAAAGGCCATGCGGTCGCTGCGCTGGCGTCGATCTATGCGGAGCTGGGCTACTTTGGGCCGGAGATGCTGAAGAACTCGCGTTCGCACTCGAGCTTGCTCAACGGCCATCCGGGGCCGGTGCTGCCGGGCGTGCAGATTGCCACCGGGCCAATGGGCCAGGGCATCGGCGTGGCGCAGGGGTTTGCGATTGCGGGGCGGACCAGCCCGAAGTTCGATTCGTATTGCATGGTGGGCGATGGCGAGCTGCAGGAAGGCTCCTGCTGGGAGGTCGCCATGTACGCCGGCCAGCACAATCTCGATAACCTCTGCGTGCTGGTGGACCGTAACCACGGCCAGCTGGATATCCACGATCGCACGCTGTATCCGATGCCGCCGCTGGAAGAGGTGTTCGCGTCGTTCGGATGGAAGGTGCACAGCGTGGATGCAACCACCTTCAGCGGAGTGTTTGCCGCGCTGGCGGAGTTCCGTACGGGAGTTCGCGGTGGCCGGCCTACAGCGATCATCTGCAACTCGAAAAAAGGGTTCGGGGCATTCTCGGACTTCATGAATAGGCACAAAGTGACCGTGCCGCCTGCGATGCTGGAGCAGGAGATGGAGCTGCAGCAGCGGCAGCGCGCGGCGCGTGTGCAGGAGTTCGCGGACTTGCTTGAACGGATAGGTGAGGACGGCGAGGGAGCAAAGCTGCGCGGGCGGCTGCTGGAAGAGGCTGCGCGGATGCATCTTGCGACGGACAATCCCGCAAGCAAAACATTTTTGAGCCAGGTGATTGGCCCTGTGCTGACGCAACGTGTGCCGGTGCGCGACAAGAAGATCCGCTACGACGCGGCGGCGCTGCCGAAGCTCGACAAGGCGAAGAGCTACAGCGCCGCGGAAATCATAACGTCTGCGATGAAGGTGTTCGCGCGCGATCCGCGCGTAGTGTCGATCGACTCCGACCTTGCATCGACCAGCGGCCTCGAAGCGGGTATCGCCGCTGTAGACCAGGCGCGCGCGCTGAACGCGGGCGTGGCCGAGGCCAACATGATGCTGATGGCGGAGGCGTTTGCGGCGCTCGGCTCGAACGCATGGTGCAGCACCTTCTGCCCATTCTTCAACTGGCAGGTGATGCGCCGAATTGCGGTGGGGCATCAGGAGCGGCTGGAGGCCATCGCGGCCAAAGATGGATGGCTGAGCGAAGGCCACGGGCTGGACATCGCGTTCCTTGCCACGGCCGCGAACTTTGAGACGCGTACCAACGGCGCGACGCACATGGGCAACGATGACAATCTGACCTTCGACGCTGTCGCGCACCTGAAGATCATCGACGTCTCGTGTCCGCAGCAGATGCTGTCGATCATGAAGTGGGTGATGGAAGGCAACCAGGGCCTGACATACATTCGCGTGATGCGTACGGGGTCGGCGGTGCTCTACGACTCGAGCTATGAGTTCGAGTTTGGCAAAGGATACGTGGTGCGGCAGACGGACGTAGACAAGGCGATTGTGATCAGCAGTGGACGCGGCGTGCATGAGGCGCTGGGCGCGGCGGACATCTGCGCAAAACAGGGCGTCCCGGTAATGGTCGTCGATATGCCGTCGGCGGACGAGGAGTTGCTGCTGAAGCTGTACGAGAGCGGGCTGCCGATCTTCTTCGCGGAACAGAACAACGGCTTCCTCTGGCAGAATTTTTTGAAGGTCTTGTATCGGCATCGTGGAACTGCGAAGTTGGCCGGGCTGGAGCGCGTGCGCACGATCAACACGCTGGACGCGAACGGCGAAAAGCAGTTCCTGCACTCAGCCACGTATGAAGAGCTGGTAGAGGTCTTCAGGTTGACACCGGCGGCGATTGCGGATGCGGTCGAGAAGGCGCTGAAGGGCTAAGGAGAAGGCGAAAATGTCGCTACCAATTATTGACGAGACCACGGTCGAGGAGAATGCGCTCGAGGGCAGGCATCTGCGCTGGGTGGTGACGAAGGAGAACACCGGCGCGGAGTACTGTTCTCTGGCGACGATCCGCGTAGCCCCGCACAGCCGCGCGCTTCCCGCGCACTCGCACCCCGAGGGCGAGGAGATCATCTACATCCTGAATGGGCACGGGCGCGTGCTGATCGACGGCGAGATTGAGCCGGTGAAGGCCGGCTGCGCAGTGCTCTTCCCCAAGGGGAAGGTACACATTCTTGAAAATCTCTCCGACGAGGAGATGAAGGTGGTCTGCTTCTTCGCGCCGCCCGCGGGCTTTGCGAATTACAAAATGTTTGAAGACGTCGATTTCCCGGAATACAAGAAGTAGGCGCGGCAAATTCGTTGCGGATTGGCCCGCGTCCCAGGTGCCCAAAAGCAAGGTGCCTGAGGCACCCGGCATCTGGGGTTCAACCTACTGCATGGCTAGTACGCGGACCGGCTGGGTGATCGGAGGATGCGTCGCGATCACATTGCGCAGCGGACGTCCGAAGCCTTCCCATGAGACCTCTGCGATGTCGCCCGCTTCGAGCCGCACTCCTTCGCCAAAGGAGAGTGTGTCCGCGCCCATGAAGTGGACGTGCAGGCGTCCCGGCTGGCGATGGCCCTCAAACTTGAAGTGATGATGCTCCAGGTTCGCGAGGCTGTGGCACATATTTTCTTCGCCGGTGCGAATGCTCTTTTGCCATAGAACGTTGCCATCGCGGAGGAGCTGCACTTTGCCCGCGACATCGCTGAAGGGATGGCCGATCACTAACTCAGGCCCGATGCTGCACATGCGCAGCTTGGAGCCAGCGAGGTTGAGGTAGTTCCGCCGTTCGAAGACGTGGTCGGAGAACTCGTTACCGTTGGTCATGCCGATGCGATATGGCGTACCGTCCGGGTTGATCGTATAGACTGCGGCGATCTCAGCCTCTTCGCCACCATCTTCGCCATAGGCGGGAACCTCAAGCGGCGCCGAGGTTGGACGCAGTACGGAGCCGTCGCCTTTAAAGAACCACTCGGGAGCGATACCGATCTGTCCGCTGGCGGGGCGGCCATTCTGACGGCCCCACTCAAACATGCGCATGGAGTCGGTCATCTTGGACTCATCCACCTCATGCATGGCCTGACGGTCGCGGGCGCTGCCAAGGTGCGTGAGTCCGGTCCCGGAGACGAGCACCCGCTCCGGCGCGCCGGGAACGTCAGCCGGTGGCAGGAGCTTCCAGTCGCTCTTCTGGGAATAGACGTCGTCGTAGCTGAGGGTGTCCTGAGAGACGTTGTCGAGCACCATCTTCGAAAGCGGGACCTGCCTGGCCATAGCTTCATTCGCGAGCCCAAAGACGCTGTCGAAGTTGGTGATGAGGCGCAGCTGCGGTTCATCGACGAGCGCAACCTGCCGCCGGCCGGAGTTGGATAACTGAACGATGCGAATTGGTGTATTGGACAACGAATTACTCCAGGATTGCCGGTGAAAGCGGAGGAGGCGACTTTGCAACCTTTGTCAGGCTATCAAGTTCTGCCAACAGACTTCGTTCTGGGCTTGGCCGCAGACTGCAAGCCGACTGACCGTTTTGCGCGCGGGGCACTGGTGGATTCCCGCACCGTGAGGGTAGTGGTTACATCAAGACTGCGCGGCCAGTGCTCGAAACCATCCTCCAGATGAGACCGAAGGGCCCTGAAGGCGGAGTGGGCCAACTGCTGGCAGGACATGCGAATGGTAGTCAGCGGAGGCACGGTGAACCGCGCGATGTGGATGTCGTCGAAGCCGACCACGGAGAGGTCGCCGGGGATGCGCAGCTTTGCCTCCGCTGCGGCGTGCAGCACACCGATGGCGGTCATGTCGTTGGAGCAGAGGATCGCGGTTGGCACGTCGTCTCGCTTCAGGAAGGAGCGCATTCCGGCGATACCACTCTCAAGCGTGTGGTCCCCTGCGTAGATGGAGGACGCGGGTAGAGAGAGATTGAACTCCTTTGCCGCCTCCAGAAATGCCGCCTTGCGTCGTTCCGCCGAATGCAGGCCCTCCGGGCCGGCGATGAACGCGACCTTGCGATGTCCCAGGCGGACCAGATGCTGCACCGCGTCGCGGATGCCGGCGCCGTAGTCCACGGTAATGGCGCTCATCCCTGGGCCCTTGGGGGCGAGGTCGATGAAGACGAGGGGGATATTCTGCGCCGCCAGCCTGCCCAGCAGCGGCTCTTCGATACCAAAGGTCATCACCGCGACCGCGTCGACATTGCGACGCAGCATGCGGTCAATGCAGACCTCCATACGCCGGCTGTCGTAGGCGGTTGAGCCGATCATGATCTCGTAATTGGCGTCGATGGCCTCGTCTTCGAAGCTCTGGATCAGCTCCGGGAAGAACGGATTGGTGATGTCGGAGATGATGACGCCGATGAGGCGGCTACGCCCGGAGACCAGCGCCCGGGCCTGGGTGTTGGGAATGTAACCAAGCTCGTCGATGGCCTTCCACACGCGGTCGGAGTACACCCGATTGACCGTGGGGATGCGATTGATGGTGCGGGAGACCGTGGCGACCGAGACACGGGCGCGCTTGGCGACGGCATAGATATCGACCCGCTCACTGCGGCGTGTCCCATTCTTCTTGCGGCGGACAGGCATGGATTGCTGGCCAGTGTAGCAAGTATTGCTACGGTTGAGCGAACGGACGGCCAGGCGTGAACGGCCGCCCTCAGGCAATTAGCGGGTTTTGGCGATGTCCGGACCGAGAACAGTCTGGGCGTCGGGCGCCGGTTCTGCAGGAACGCCGGCGGCGAAGGACGGCAAAGCGTGCTCCCTCTCCCACGCGGCCTGGAGTTGGATGTCTTCCGTCAGAGCGGTCTTCAGGATGTCGAAAGCCTCTTCCGGAGAGTCGGCAAACTGGAAGAGTTCAAGGTCCTTCATCCCGATTGCGCCCTTTTCGGCCAGCATATCGAGGTTGATGACGCTCTTCCAGTATGCGGAACCGTAGATGATGACCGTGATCTTCTTTGCCAGCTTCTGGGTCTGCGCCAGCGTCAGCAGTTCAAACATCTCATCCAGCGTGCCGAAGCCGCCGGGGAAGACGACCAGCGCCTTGGCGAGGTAGGCAAACCAGAACTTGCGCATGAAGAAGTAATGGAACTCAAAGTTGAGCGAGGGTGTGATGTAGGGGTTTGGCTGCTGCTCAAAAGGCAGCTTGATGTTGAGGCCGATGGTCTTTGCGCCGGCTTCGTAGGCGCCGCGATTGGCGGCCTCCATAATGCCGGGCCCTCCGCCGGAGGTGATGACGTAACGGTGGCGGCGGCCGGGCAGCGTCATGGCCCAGCGCGAGAGCAGGCCGGCGAGCTTGCGCGCATCCTCGTAATAACGGGCCATCTCCACGGCGGCCTCGGCGAGCTTCAGTTTTTGCTCAGATGCCTCGCCGCTGGCCACCTCATCCTTGGTGGCAGGCTGTTCATGGGGTGGTGCCGGCGTGGTGGAACCGGTGTTGGCCAGAAGCTCAAGCTCGTGATTGGCCACGTCGAGAGCGCGGAAGCGCGCGGAGCCGAAGAAGACGACCGTGTCCTGGATGCGCTCACGGCGGAAGCGCGTCATCGGCTCCTGATACTCGGCCAGGACGCGAAAGAGGCGGCCATCGGGCGAACCGAGGAAGTCTGGGTTCTCGTATGCGAGTGGCGCGGAGGCTAGTGGAGGCGGTTCTTTACGCGGCATGATTTCAATCTCGATAAGTGGTGCAGAGAATTAAGGACGCTGATCGCGGTAGTGTATTGCCTCGGAGAGACCGATCCAGATGTCGAGCAGACCAAGGCCCGAGACCAGTCCGCGCACGGCGCCGTTATGGAGCACGGCCGCAAGCGCGGGATGCGAGTTGATGAAGAGATTTTGGTCCCAGATGCGCGTCCACCACGGTAAGACGGCCACCAGCACGCCGAGGTAGAGACAGAAGAGCACCAGCACGATGAGCGAGAGACGTTGCAACCAGACCGGCGCAACGTCGGAGTCTTCATCCGCATGGTCATCTTTCAGGTCTGAGGATTGACCAGAGGATCCCGGCACCGAGACTTGTGCAGGCTCAGCGCCGTGCGAGTGGACGAATGGCGCGCGATCTTCCGCGGGCAGCTCCGTTGATACGTGTGACCCCAAAGGTATCCTGCTCCCAGCCTTCACGGTAGCAGAGCGGACTTGCCGGTTGCTAGTTGGCAGTTGCCGGTCGTCGCGGGCCATCAACGATTCCGTGACGGCGGAGCAGCCGGTGGCTGATTCTGTTCCGGTTGCTGGTTCTCCGGGGCCTTGTCCTTGCCGCGGCCTTTCTTGAAGTGGGAGAGTATCTGCTCCTTCAGCTTGCCCGTATCGACGCCGAACTTCGGCTCCGAGCGCGTGCCGGAGATGGTGATGGGTACTTCGACGCCCGAACCGTCCTTTTCCAGCAACTTGTCGAACGGCTTGGTCAGCAGACTCTTCCATCCGGTGAGCATCTGGGAGGCTGTTGCGCTGGTGCGCGCCGTACCGGCGAAGTTGAAGGTATCGCCGCTGAGCGAGTACATGCCCGCGACATCGATCGCAGCGCCAGGCATCTGGAAATGCAGCCTGGATATGTCCAGGACCGCGTTCGCGAGCAAGAAATCGCCGCCCATTTGCGTGGAGACACGCTCGACATCTCCGCGCTTGGCCTTCTCGGCGTCTCCGCTGGCGCGTGCGGAGAGCTTGTCCACGGTGTCCTGCCATTGCGGGTTGGAGAAGTTTGAGTTGCGGATCGTGAACGCGCCCCCGACCTGCATCTTCTGGGCGACGCTGACATGCCCGGGCGGAATGGTGAGATGCGCGCGCAACGTCATGGCGCCGTCCATCAGCGGCGGCATGGTGCGCACACCGAGCTTGAGCAGGTCTTCGATGCGTGCATGGTCGCTCTGCACGGAGATGCGGATGATGTGGCCTGCCGCGTCCTGGATGCGCGCGGCCTGATCGAGGGTCAGCTGAGCGTCGCTGGGCTGCGGCGCCGAGGCATTCACGCCGGCGGGGGCGCGGATGATGCTGCCGTGCACATCGAGCACCGTGTGGCCGAGCGTGGCGTGGACTGAGTTGAGGACGGTGTCCCCGTTGGTGCCATCGACTGTGGCGTTGTAGTCGGTGTGCAGCGGCATCTTGTGCTCGGCGCTGTCGAGCGAGAAGTCCGGCGTATCCGTCGCGCCTGTCACATCGATGCGGGCCAGCGCGCCGGAGTAGCTTCCAGTCGAAGAGAGTATCCCAGCGACGCCTTTGATCGGGCCCAGGTCGGCGTTGGTGAAGGAGTAGTCGCCGTCGACGTGCGTCTCGCGCGGATCGTCGACCCGCCAGGGACCGATGTGGCCTGTGGATGCGATCTCGCCGACGGGCTTGGCGTTGATGAGGTTGGCCTCAAACGGCATGGCCGTGCCCCGGCCGACATCGTGCAGCGTGACATTGCGGATAGGAAAGACGAGGGGCTGTTTGCCGGGTTTGTCCGTCTCGATGGTGAGGATGACATCCGCGCAGACGATCTTGTCGACGACGATCTTCCATCGTGAGGAGGCGGAATTGGGTTTGGCGGAAGGGATATGCATCCGCGCGAACAGGTTGTGCTTCTTCTTCCCCGGTTGTGCGCTCTCCACACCTGAGGCGTCCTCAGTCTCGCGATGTTTTGGCGGAACGCGGATGCGCAGGCCATCCACGCGGACCACGTCGACGCGCATCGCAGGCTCCATTAGCTGGCGGACACCGGTACGGAAAGAGAAGCTGCGAACATAAATCAGCGGCGGGACATTCGCTTTGGCGTTCGATGCTTGGCTGGCATCCTCTGCCGGTTGATCGATGCGCAGTCCGGCGCCAGTTACCTGCAGGCCCTTGAAGACGGAGATGTGCAGTTCGGCGAGCTCGACGTGCGTCTGGAAGCGCTGCTCCAGATTGGCGATCACGCGCTGCTTGAGGATGGGCTCGGCATTATGCGCGACCCATGCAAACACAATTAGGAAGACGATGCCAAGCGCTGCGGCAATGCCAATCATCCATAGCACCCACTTGCGAATGCTGCGCCTACCGCCAGACGGCTCCGGCGCGGCGGCCACATGCTCTGATGGATGCTGGTGGATCTTGCCCGCGAATACTTCCTCGTCTGGCATCGAACATTGGATGCGGTAAAAACCGTTCCGTGCTGTTCGGCAAACTCGAAATGCAGGGACGCGGATGAGAAAATAGAAGCAGATGCTGCAACTCTCCGGGGCCGGCAAGCGATTCGGCCAAAAACTGCTATTTGAAGATGTGAACTGGCTGATCACGCCGGACGAGCGCACAGGTCTCGTCGGCGGGAACGGCACAGGCAAGTCAACGCTGCTGAAGGTGCTGGCGGGCTTGGAGACGCTGGACTACGGCCAACTGACGCGCGTCAAGGGCATGACGCTGGGCTATCTGCCGCAGGACGGTCTGGCCTTGCGCGGCAAGACGGTCTTCGAGGAGTGCCTCTCCGTCTTCGACCATCTGCATGCGCTGGAGCGCGAGGCAGAAGAGATCACCCACACGCTCTCCACCGCCGATCCGAAGTCAAAGGAGTACGCGGCGGCGGCGGACAGGTACTCGGATATCGCCGATCAGTTGCATGTGCATGACATCTACACGCTGGATGCGCAGGTCGGGTCCGTCCTCGGCGGCCTCGGCTTCAGCAAGGAAGACTGGGAACGGCGCACGGAGGAATTCAGTGGCGGATGGCAGATGCGGATTGCACTCGCCAAGCTGCTGTTGCAAAAGCCGTCACTGCTTCTGCTGGACGAGCCGACCAACCATCTCGATCTGGAGTCGCGCAACTGGCTCGAGAACTATCTGCACGACTATCCCAACGCGTACATCCTCATTTCGCACGATCGCTACTTTCTCGACGTGACGGTAGGCAAGACGGTTGAGTTGTGGAACAAGCGGATGCAGGTGTACCACGGCAACTACGAGAAGTATGTCCAGCAGAAGGAAGAGCGGCGCGTAACGCTGATGGCGGCCCACAAGAACCAGCGCGACCGCATCGAGCAGTTGGAGACCTTCATCAACCGCTTCCGCTATCAGGCGACCAAGGCCAAGCAGGTGCAGTCGCGCATTAAGGAGCTGGAAAAGATAGAGCGGATCGAGGTGCCGGATGAAGAGGCGACCATCCACTTCACCATCCCGCAGCCGCCGGCCAGCGGCCGCACGGTGATTGAGGTCTCGCACCTGACCAAGGACTATCCGATGCCGCCCGGGCAGGATGGCCAGCCGGGCGGCGTCAAGCGCGTGCTGGAGGATGTCAGCTTCCAGATCGATCGCGGCGACCGCATTGCACTGGTGGGAGTAAACGGCGCGGGCAAGTCCACGCTGATCCGCATGCTCAGCCAGCAGGAGGAGCCGACTTCCGGGGAGATCAAGCTCGGCCACAATGTCCTCGCGGACTACTTCGCGCAGGACCAGTACAAGGTGCTGGACCCCAATGCGAAGATGCTGGAGGACATCGCCGGCATCGCGCCGAAGGTTCCTGTGGTCGAGCTCCGTTCATTGCTCGGCTGCTTCATGTTCTCCGGCGACGACGTGTACAAGACGCTGGGCGTGCTCTCCGGCGGCGAGCGCAACCGTTATGCGATGGCGAAGATGCTGGTCTCACCCGCGAACATGCTGCTGCTCGACGAGCCGACCAACCACCTGGATCTCCGCGCCAAGGACGTGCTGCTGGAGGCGATCGCGAACTTTACCGGGACCGTGCTCTTCGTTTCGCATGACCGCTACTTCATCGATGGCCTCGCCACGCGCGTCTTCGAGGTTGAAGACCGCCGCGTGCATATCTATCCCGGCAACTACGAGGAGTACCTCTGGCGCAAAGGCGGCGGTCCTGAGAAAGTGGCAGTGTCGTTGGCCAGCGGAATTGCCACGCCGAAATCGAACGAGAAGGCCAGCGGCAACGGGGCCAAAGCAGCCGCGATGGAAGCTGAGCCAGTTGCGGCGAAGATCGTAACGGCAGGCACGCCGGAATCAGCGAAGAATATGCCGCCCGCCAAGCGGCTGAACCCGATCAAGCTGAAGCAACTCGAAGAGCGGGTCACCGCGATCGAATCCGAGCTGAATACGCTCGACCTGAAGATCATCGACGCCGAAGAGCGCCTTGGCCACTTCGTCTCCGCGGACGAGTCGCAGCGCGCGGCTGCCGAACTGGAGACCATGCGCGCCCGCCACGCCGAACTGACTGCGGAGTGGGAGACGACGGCGACGCAGCTCGATGAGCAGACGTCGGCGGTGTGAGCGGACTTGACTAACCAGTCACATCGAACTGGCGGTCACCGTAGTACACACCCAGAATGATGATCTCAACCTCGTTCACTTCGAACACAATACTCGCCCGCCGCTCGAAACCGATTGTCCGAACTCCAGGGCGTATATCATCCCGCGCATTTCCCCGCTGAGGAGCATGTGCCAGAGAAAGGCATTCGCGGACGATCCGCTGAACGAACCGATTGGCATTCCTCGGTGAGAATCGAAGAGCAAGATATTCTTCAATCTCGGCGAAATCGTTCTCAGCAGCCGGCGAAAAGATGACGCGCATTTTACGAGGCGAGCGCCTCCCGCCGTCTTCTTCGTTCTGCCAGCCGCATCTCGAGCTCTTCTGCCGAGATCAGGCGCTCCGGATGGACCATCGCGTCGTCATACCGCGCGGCGATCTCCACATTGAGCCACCGTTCATAAGCCGCATCTTCGTCACGCCACGCTTCAACTATCTCTCTCACGGCATCGGCTTCGGAGGCAAATTCGCCACGGCGCACTTTGCTGCGCAGAAACTCAATGCTTCCCGTATCCTCCAACGTCACTTCGATTCGGTCTGCCATTGCCGCCTCCTGAGTGCCATCCTACCAGCGCCTGCCTTCTACTGCCGTACACTTTCTCGCATGAAGACGGTGCTGCTTTTCCTTGTTCTGAGTACGGCAGCTTTTGCGCAGACGAATACGTGCGGCGGGCTGACATCGGTTACCGACGGGGCGCAGCCTGTCTATCCGCCAATTGCGAAGGCGGCGCATGTTGAAGGAGTGGTCACTCTACTGGTTTCATTCAAGAACACCGGCGAGGCGGATACAGTGCAGATCGTGAGCGGACCGCCAATGCTACAGCAGGCAG
>DATCBR010000120.1:0-3257 GCA_036511765.1 Acidobacteriaceae bacterium
AACGGCGGTCCGCGTGGAGGTTTCAGCGCTCCACAGGGCAACGCCAATGTCGGTTCGCGCGGCGGATTCAGCGGACCACAGGGTAACCCGGGTGGCGGACACGCCAGCGCTCCGCAAGGCAATCCTGGGGGCGGCGGACGAGGGAACTTCGGTGGAGGCAATGTTGGGGGCGGGGGAGGCGGTGGGTTCCACGGCGGCGGGGGTGGCGAAGGATCCCACGGTGGCGGAGGCGGCCGCCGGTAAGGTATCCAGAAAACTTCTCCGAACCTGAAGAAGTAAGAAGATGGACGATGAAGGGCTGAGGATCAATTCCTCAGCCCTTTTGTTCAGCCCATCGATTCGGCAGGATTCTGGCCCTGAAGCTACCTGTTTGCGAGTTCGAGAACCATACCGGCTATTCGCTCCAGCGCACCCTCTTTTGCCAAACCACGAGCGGCGGCGCCCATCTTTGTCCTTGGAGCGGGGTTGGTGAGCAACCTGAGCAGCACTTCCTGTAGTGAAGCGGTGGTTATGTCTTTCTGCAACAGCATCACAGCTGCGCCTGCCTCAACCAACACCTCGGCGTTTTTGCGCTGATGATCGTCTGCGGCGGCGGCGAAGGGGACCAGTACAGAAGCACGGCCAGCGGCGCAGAGTTCGGCGACAGTGCTGCCGGACCGCGCCAGGACGAGGTCGGCAGCAGCGTATTCCGCGGGCATGTCGGCAAGGAAGGCTTCGACGCGCCAGCGGGTCTGGTCTGCTCCGCTTACGGCGTAGGCTGCGCGTGTTGCTTCGAGATGGCGTGCGCCGGACTGGTGTGTGATGGTCAGGCCAGGAATTGCCGCGAACAGTTCGGCAGCGATCTTTGGCATGGTTTCGTTGAAGATCAACGCCCCATTACTACCGGCGGTGACGAGCAGATGCGCCGACGCTCCGGCGGAACTGGGCTGGATAGCAAAGATCTCAGGGCGGACGGGAACGCCGGTGACATGCGCATTGCGGAAGTAGTGTGCGGTCTGCGCGAAGTTAATGGCCGCGGCGCTAACCCATCGCCCCAGCCGGCGATTGGTCATGCCGGGAACGGCGTTGGGTTCATAAGCGAGCGTCGGGACGCGCTTGAGCACGGCGGCGAGCATACCCGGGCCGCTGGCGTATCCGCCGACGCCGACGACGACATGCGGGCGGAACTCGCGAATAAGGCGGAGGCATGCAAGCACGCCCTGGGGCAGATCGAATGCCGTGCGGAGTTTTGTTGTGAGGGCCACGTTCTTCCACTGGCCAGAGCGTACGAGCTCCAAGGGAAAACCGGCCTCGGGAATAAGGCGCGTTTCCAGGCCGCGTGCCGTTCCCACGAAGCGAACTTCGGCATTGTGCTTGTGACGCAGCTCTCGCGCGATGGCGAGCGCGGGAATCACATGCCCGCCGGTGCCTCCGCCTGCAATCAGAACTCGCGGCTTGCGCTCTGGTTCCTGATCCCTGTTCCCTGATCCCTGCACTTCAGTCGATCTCACGCGTGATGTTCAACAACACGCCCAGGCTGGCCAGCGTGATGAATACCGACGTCCCACCGGAGGAGATGAGCGGCAGCGTGATGCCCTTGGTGGGGACGATCGCCAGCACCACACTGATGTTGAAGAAGGCCTGGATCAGGATCGCTGACGTGATGCCGAAGGCTAGGAAGCGCGCGAAGGGATCTGTGGAGAGCACGGCCGCGCGCAGGCCGCGATAGCCCAATGCGACGAAGAGTGCCACGATGGCGAGTGCGCCGATCAGGCCGAGCTCTTCGCAGATGTTGGCGAAGATGAAGTCGGTGTGCGGCTCGGGGAGGTAAAAGAGCTTCTGCACGCCTTCCATCAGGCCGCGGCCGAAGATGCCGCCGGTGCCGACCGCGATGAGCGACTGCAGGATGTGGAAGCCGGCGCCTTTGGGGTCGAGCTCCGGATTGATGAAGGCCAGCATGCGCGCGCGTCGAAAGGCCACGTGGAAGAGCATGTAGTAGAGCACAGGCGCGGCGACCGCAGCGGCGATGAAGAAGTATTTGAACTGCGCGCCGGCCAGGTAGAGCATCAACGCGGTGACGCCCGCACAGACGAGCGCGGTGCCCAGGTCTGGCTGCTTGAGGATCAGCGCAATGAAAACAAGTGGCGGCAGCGCGGCCCGCAAGATTGTCCCCTTCCAGTCGTCCATGGCGTGCATGCGCGTCTGCAGGAAGTAGGCAAGGAAGAGGACGATGACAGGCTTGGCAAGCTCCGACGGCTCAAGTGTAACCGGTCCCACGCCGATCCAGCGGTGCGCGCCGTTGATCTTGCCATGCATCACGAATACCGCGAGCAGCAAGACGATCGTGACGGCCACCGCGCCGACCACCACGGGGTAGTTGTTATAGCGGCGGTAGTCGATGCGCATCAGGATGGTGAGCGCGACCATGCCAAGCAGCGCCCAGACCGCCTGTTTGGCGACGAACGCATACGGCGAGCCCATAGTCTCCTTGGCCATGACCGCGGAAGCCGAAAAGACCATCACCAGGCCGAACAGCACCAGCAACAGCACCGCTCCGAACATCCACTTGTCGACGCCAACCCGCTTTGCCATCTGCCTGCTCGTCATTCTGGGCCGACAGGCTCAGAATCTCCGTATTTCGTCGTCGCTCATTCCAGCGACCGGACTAACTGTTTGAACACGCGTCCGCGATGTTCGTAATTTTCAAACTGATCGAAACTTGCGCAAGCCGGCGCCAGCAGCACAACGTCGCCGACGCCTGCGTTCTCAGCGGCGGTACGAAGGGCTGCATCCAGCGTTCCGGCTGAGACGATCTTCGCTGTTCCTTTAAGGTGCTGCTCGATCTTCTCCGCGGCTGAACCAATGGTGTAAACAGTTTTCACGCGCGCACGGATGAGATCGGCGAGTTCGGTGTAGTCGGAGTCCTTGTCCTTGCCGCCCAGGATGAGGTGAACGCCCGAGGGGAAGGCCTCCAGCGCTTTCTTCGTGGCGTCCACGTTGGTGGCCTTTGAATCGTTGTAGAAGTCGATGCCGCGGACGGTAGCCACGAATTCGAGTCGATGCTCGACGGCCTTGAAGTCTCGGACGGACTCGCGGATGGATTCAGCAGGGATCCCGGCCAGCCGCGCGGCGCAGATCGCAGCCAGCACGTTCTCCACATTGTGCGCGCCTTTCAGCGGAATCTCCGCGACAGGCATCACAGGCTCGGCCTTGCCGCCTTCGAGCGGCAGGAACGCGATGCTCTCGCCGTGGACAAAGGTTCCCTGCTTGATGGGCCG
>DATCBR010000121.1:0-5717 GCA_036511765.1 Acidobacteriaceae bacterium
CGGGATCGTACTTCTTGCCGGCGGCCTTCATCGCTTCTGTGGCCGCGGGAACGGTGGCGCTGATGCGGGCGTCGTTGCCGGCGTAGAAGCCGTAGACCGGCGCGGTGATCGCCTTGAGCGCATCATCCGGCGGCGGCGGCCCGTAGAAGACAAACGCGGCGCTGAGGTCTGCGCGATGCGTGGCGTAGGCGAAGGACTTGCCGCCGCCCCAGCAGAAGCCGGCGACGTAGAGCTTGCCGTTGGCGGAGGGAAGCTTCTTGCCGTAGTCGGCCGCGGCGTCGAGATCGGCGGTGACCTGGTCGGCGTTGAGGCCAGAGACCGCTTTGGTGACCTGGTCCTGGCCGGAGAAGGCATCGGTGCCACCGCCGTTGGGGCCGGCGCCGCTGAGAAGGTCGGGCGCGACGACGATGTAGCCCTGCGCGGCGAGCTCGTCGGCCATCTCCTTGGCCCAGTCGCTGAGGCCGAAGATCTCATGGATCATGACGATGACGGGAGCCTTGTGGCTGACCTCGGGGTAGACGACGAAGGCCGTGACGGTGCGGTCGCCGTGCTTGATGGGGACGTACTCGCGGTGGCGCGGCGATTTGTCGAGCATGGCCTTGGCCCAGTCCTGCGCTGACAGCGAGGCGGTTGCGGTGAGGGCGAAGACAACTGCGGCAAAGGCGGCGAGAGACTTGGATTGGCGGCGCATGGCTGGAAGTCTAGCCCGTGGGGGGCCGAGCGGGCAAGGTTGCTAGCCCAAAATTTGCGGCGAAGTGTCAGTTCGCGGTGGCAATTGCCGCAGCCGGCGGTTGGGTTGTGTCTGCGATGGCAACGTGCACAGCGTCGCCCTGCTGAACGCGACGACCGGCTTGCGGTGTCTGCGCAGTGATGATGCTGCCGGGATGGGCGATGACGGCGGGCGGCGCGGGAGCAAGCGGCGGCGTGGCCTGCGGAAGAACTGGTGCAGGTGGTCCGGCAGGTGGGGTTGCGTTCGGGGGCATGGAGTTGGGGCCAGGCGCGGGCTGGACGACTTCGAGGTGGAGGCCCGCGGCGGCCGCGCGATTCGCGGCGACGGCATAGGTGAGGCCGATGAACTGCGGCATGACATAGGCTTGTGGCTGTGGGTTGGCCGAATCGCTGACCAGCAGGCTGACGCGCGGGCTATCGGCTCCGGCGGAGTTGGGGGCAGGGGACTGCGCGATGACCACGCCGGCGTCTCCGGGAACGGCGATGCGGGCGACGGCGCCCGGCTCCAGCCCGAGGCGGCGGATGGAGACATTGGCGACGCGCTCGGACCCGCCGGTGAGGTCCGGGACGCTGACGCGCTGCGCCCCCAGCGATTCGGTAACGCGGACGGCCCAGTCGCGTCGCACACGGGAGCCGGGGGGAGGGTCCTGCGCGAGGACGTGTCCGGCGGGGACAGCGGAGTAGAAGCGATTTTCGACGGCGAGGCGCAGACCCATACCGGCGGCGGCTTGTTCAGCGTCGGCGATGGAGAGGCCGGTGAGGGAAGGCACCAGCGCCTCGCGGCCGTGGATCGCGACGCGCATGGTGATGAACATCGCAATGAGCGCGACGGCCAGCATGGCAAGCGCGCCCAGAAGGAAGGTAAAGAACCGCCTCAACGATCGACCTCTCGCTGCCATTGTATCGAGGCGCGAGATGTCGGGACCGCTGGATGCCGATGCGCTGCTGCGCGGGAGTCACGCGCTTGGAAGGAATGCGGGGCTGTTATTTTGCCGCTTTCTCCAGGCGGTCTCGCAGCGCCTCTCCGAGTCCGTCCATCGTCGGAAGGGGACAAACAATGACTTTGACGCCGCGACCATCCAGCACGCGCAGACCCAGGTAGAGCAGACGAGCGAGGACTTCGGCGTTGTCCCACGGCCCCCAGCGGAAGACGGCGGCGGCATTGCCTGCATTCCAGCCATCGGGGAGCATGACGCCAAGCTCCGCAGGCGCGTGTCTGGCGATCTCGGCTGCGAACTCTGCCTGGCCGGCGGCAAGCACCAGCTGTGCGCGCGGAGCATAGTGCCGGTCCGCCATGCCTGGGGAAGCGG
Source organism: Acidobacteriaceae bacterium (assembly GCA_036511765.1). Classification (GTDB taxonomy): domain Bacteria; phylum Acidobacteriota; class Terriglobia; order Terriglobales; family Acidobacteriaceae; genus Edaphobacter. The sequence continues at coordinate 2,040 of DATCBR010000121.1, forward strand.
AGGGCAGTTCGGTGGTCTCCGATTCGCTGCGGGGGCGGAGAAGCTGCACCGGCTCGCCGATGACCTGCGAGATCATCTGCGCCGTGATGGCTCCGGGACGGTAGATGGTGCGGGTGCCGAGATCGAAGACGGTGGACTCAAGGCCCACGGAGGCAGGACCGCCATCGAGTACGGCGTCGATGCGGCCGTCGAGGTCGGCGAGCACGTGCGCGGCGGTGGTAGGGCTGGTGTGTCCAAAGCGATTGGCGCTGGGCGCGGCGATTGGCACGCCGGCGAGGCGGATCAGCTCCAGCGCCACCGGATGCTTGGGGACGCGCACCGCGACCAGCGGACGCGCGGCCGTTACCGCAAAGGGAACCTGCGGGGTGCGGGGCAGCAGCAGGGTGAGAGGGCCCGGCCAGAAGGCGAGCATCAATTTTTCGATGGTCGCGTTCTGGTCCTGCGGCAAAATGGCGACCGTTTCGAGCATGGGCCGTCCGTCGACATGCACGATGAGCGGGTCCCACGCGGGCCGCCCCTTGGCGCTGAATATTTTCGCGACGGCGATGGAGTCAAGCGCGTTCGCCCCCAGGCCGTAGACGGTCTCCGTGGGAAATGCGACGGTGCCGCCGTCGCGCAGCAGTTGCGCCGCGCGACGGGTGCCCGCGGAGCCAGTGACGCCGCCAGCCTCAAGCCGCACAGTTTTAATGAATGCTGTCTCTGGGCCTGTCTGGCCCTTGGTGTCTATATTCATCGGTGAGAGTCCCGCTCCAGCACTCTTGTGAAAATCGCACGGCTATAACGGTTTTGAAGGAAAATCGGTGGTCGTATACTCATCCCATGCAAAGCGCCGAGATCGAGCTTAAATTTCCCATCGCCGATCTCAACCGGCTACAGTCGCAGCTTCCAGCGCTCGGCTTCCAGCTCGACACACCCCGCACCTTCGAGCAGAATACCTTGTACGACACACCAGCGCGCAAGCTGCGGGTATCCAGGCAGATACTCCGCGTGCGCAACTACGGCGGTGTGTGGACGGTGACGCACAAGCGGCCCGCAGATTCCGGCGGGGAGCTTGCCGAGATCCTGGCGGCAGCGCCGCGCTACAAGGTGCGCATCGAGACGGAGACGGTAGTGGAAGACGGGCCTGCCCTGAGCGCGATCTTCGAGCAGCTTGGGTATGCGCCGGTCTTCCGGTATGAGAAGTTCCGCACGGAGTGGTCGCAGATTGCGGGGACGATCAGCGGGCCATTGTTCGAGAGGGATGTGGACGCACTGCCCGGACTGCCCGCGCGCAGCCATCTCGTCATCGACGAGACGCCGATTGGGGATTTTGCCGAGCTGGAAGGTGCGCCGGCATGGATCGATAGCACGCTGGAGAAATTGGGCATTGACGCGGCGGCCTGCATCACGGAGAGCTATGGGCGGCTGTTCCTGGCGTGGAAGGACCGGACCGGCAGCGCGGCCGAGAACCTGACGTTTGAGGAGATTCCGTCGGCGATGGATGTGCTGCAGGAATCGTTGCGGTAGGCGATAGGCCTCCTTGGTATCCTTAACTCCAAATGCCAAGACCCATTGTTCTTACGATTCTGGATGGCTGGGGATACCGGCCAGAGACGCACGGCAACGCCATCGCCCTTGCACGCAAGCCGGTATATGACGGGCTGCTGCGCGACTTTCCCAACACACTGCTGCGGGCGAGCGATCACTTCGTCGGCCTGCCTGACGGCCAGATGGGCAATAGCGAAGTAGGCCATCTGAACCTTGGCGCCGGGCGCATCGTGCGCATGGACGTTACGCGCATCGACACGGCGATTGAGGACGGCAGCTTCTTTGCCGATCCAACGCTGCTGGCGGCGGTGGGCGCGGCGCTGGAGAAGGGCCGCTCGCTGCACCTGATTGGCCTGGTGTCGGACGGCGGCGTGCATTCGCACCAGCGGCATCTTTACGCGCTGCTGAAGCTGGCAGCGCAGCAGAAGCTGACGCGCGTCTTCGTGCATGCCTTTATGGATGGGCGCGACACCATGCCGACCAGCGGGCTTGGCTATCTGGAAGAGCTGCTGCAGCAGTTCAGGACAATTGGTGTTGGGCGACTGGCGAGTGTGAGTGGGCGCTACTATGCCATGGACCGCGACCTGCGCTGGGAGAAGGAGCGGCAGGCCTTCGACGCAATCGTGACGGGGCATCCCGAGGGCGGGGTGTACACGGATGCCCTGGCGCGTGTGAAGGAGTTGTACAACTCCGGTACGACGGATGAGTTTATTCCACCGTTTACGGTGGTGGACGACTCAGGAAATCCTGTCGGCGCAATCCGCGACAACGATGTGGTCCTCAACTTCAACTACCGCGCGGACCGCGCGCGGCAGATCACGCGCGTGCTGGCCAGGAATGTCGCGAACAATAAAGGCGGCCTGACGGCCAACAATGGCCTCGACCTGCCGAAGGCAGCGGAGCTGGATCTCGATATTCCGCGCGAACTGGCGCCGAAAAACATTCACTACGTCTGCATGACGCAGTACGACAAGAACTTCAAGCTGCCGGTGGTGATTCCACCGGAGTCGATGGACAATCTGCTGGCGCACCTGATGGCGCAGGCCAACCTGCGCAACCTGCGCGTGGCGGAGACGGAGAAGTACGCGCACGTCACCTACTTTTTCAACGGCGGCATTGAGAAGCCGTTCGCCGGTGAGGACCGCGCGCTGGTTCCGTCGCAGAAGGTGGCGACTTATGATCTCGCGCCGGAGATGTCCGCGGCGGGGATTGCGGATGCGGTGGTAAAGGCGATCAACGATACGGCGTTCGACATCGTCATCGTCAACTTCGCGAATGCGGACATGGTGGGCCACTCCGGCAGGCTGGAGCCGACGGTGAAGGCGGTCGAAACGGTAGACCGCGAGCTGGGCCGCATCTATCGCGAGGTGAAGCAGCGCGGGGGCGCGCTGCTGGTGACCGCCGACCACGGCAACGCCGAGCTGATGATCGACCCGGTGAGCGGCGGCCCGCATACCGCACACACGACGAACCCGGTGCCGTTCATTCTCGTCACGGATGCGCCGACGGGCACGGTGAGTTTGAGGACGGGCGGAAGCCTGCGCGACATCTCGCCGACGATACTGAGTTTGTTAAATCTCGGCCAGCCTAAGGACATGACGGGCGGGGATTTGCGGGTTCTGAGGGGCTAGAGCAGCGCCACTGCGCCATCTTTCGTCTTCGAGAAGGCGTGCAGCACGTTGCCCTGCGCATCGATGTGGCGGAAGGTGAGCTTGTCTGGCGTGGCCTCCAGATGCGTGAACCCATAGACGCGGTTGGCGAATGGGCCGCGCTGGCTCTCGGGGACACGGATCTCGTAGAGGTCTGCGCCGCCGGCGCCGGAGCCGACGAACGACGTGGGGTGACCGTCAAATTCCAGATGCTGGAGGTCGTGGTCGTGCCCGAAGAGATAGGCGTGCACGTTGTGAGCATGAAAACGCGGGTTCCAATCGCGGACGAGGGCGGCGGTGTCGCCATGCCTGCCGTTGGAAAAGATGGGGTGATGGCCCAGCACGATGCGAAAGGGCGCGCGCGTGGGCCTGGCCAGCTCAGCGTCCAGCCATTCGAGTTGCTGCTGCCACTCGGCTGTGGTGAGTGTGAAGTTGATGGGGTCGAGCATGTCGATTCCTCGGCTGCCGGGCGCGTTGGAGTCGAGTGCGATGACATGCAGCA
>DATCBR010000122.1:0-6374 GCA_036511765.1 Acidobacteriaceae bacterium
GCGGAGTAGTCAGTCTTTTCAACCTGGATCTCAGCGCAGGTATCGCGGTTGGCCACGACGCCATAGACGTGCTGCTCGGAGGCCTTGACGCCGGCTTTGGAGGTGACAAGGAATGAGCCGGTGAGCATCGGCTGGCCGGAGGCGCTTGTCGTCTCGGACTTCTGTCCGGGCTTGATGTCAGCGCGAACCGATCCGGTAGCCAGGGCTTTCTCGATCGCTTCCATTGCGGAATCGAGGCAGTCTTTGGCGGAGTGTGTGTGGTTGGCCGTAAGGCTGTAGACGATCTCAAGTTTGGTGGGAGTGTCATGGAGGAAGATCGAGGGGCCGCCGGGAGAGAAGTCATTGGCGGGCACGAAGGTGACGCGCTGCCATCTGCGGTCCGCGCTGAGCGGCACGACAGTGCGGCCTTTGCCGGTGGGCTGGATGAGGTTGAAGGACTGGAGCGTGGCCTGGGCGTGCGCGGCGAGTGAGGCCGAGAGAAACACGGCGGATGCAATGCGGAGTTGGCGCATGGGTCTTCCTCGGATGAGATGGCTGGAATGGTATCCAAAAAGACAGACGCATGAGGGTGCCGAAGAGACGCAGGGAGGGTGGGGTCAAGTAAAAAGGTGTTGACCAATGTAGTCATAAATGACTACATTGGAGTCAGGCGTTTGCAGGGATGAGCAGAGCATGAGACAGACGCGACCGATCTCGTGGGTGAAGGCTGCCCGCAAGGAGTTCGACAGGTTTCCTGAGCATGTGCAGGCGATTGTCTGGACTGCGCTGACTGTTGCCGCTGAGGGCGGCAAGTCTGACATTGTGAAGCCAATGTTGGGTTTCGGTTCAGGGGTATTTGAGGTTGCCCTGCCGTATCGCGGCAATGCGTTCCGTGTGGTGTACGCAGTGCAGCTTGGCGCTGACATCTCGGTGGCGCACGCATTTCAGAAGAAGTCGACGCAGCGCATCAAGACGCCGAAGCATGAGCTGGAGTTGCTTGCTGACCGCATCAAGTGGGTGAAGGAGGCGCTGCGATGAAAGATGAACCGTTGGAGCTGGTGCGCGGTAGTGGGAATGTGTTCCGCGACTTTGGACATCCCAACGCGGATGTCGAGCAGATGAAGGCGATCCTGGCGGCGGAGATCATCAAGACGCTGGATCGGGAGAAGCTGACGGTGCGTGGCGCCCATGCGCGGACGAGGATTGCGGCGGCGGACTTCTCGCGGATCCGCAACGCCGACCTGGGACGGTTCACACTGGACCGGCTGGTGACGATCCTGAACCGGCTGGGCGCGCGGATCGAGCTGAGGATCAAGGTGAAGAGGATGGAGAAGGTGAAGGTGGCGTGAGACGTGAGCGGTGCGCCGGCGGGAATCCCCACATCTCTTCGAGATATGGGACACGCAAACTTTCTGTGGTTTGGCAGTCGTCAAAAGGTTGTGCATTTGATGGCCGCCTGCTACGGAAGCGTGCTAGACTTGTCCCCCTCCCCGAAATAGGAACCTATGCCACTTGCGGTCCAAATGCGAGCCATCGCTACAGCTGTTGTGCTCACTCTGCCTTTCATGGTTTCGGGTTGCGGCGTTGCGGCGTTCGAGGGGATGGAAGCCATTGAGGCGAGAAGCCTCCTTGCAGCTGCGCCCGAGATCGAAGATATAGGTCTTGCCGGACGAATGCCGACTGCAATCGCTATAGACGACGAGGGCATCGGATATGTAAACGGCACTAGAGCCTTCAGTGTAGATTTGGCCAATCAGAAGATTCGAAGCTTATCCACGGGAGATGTCCTTGCGACCTTTGACACGGCCCACATGTATTCTTCATCCGGTAGGGTCATTGCCGATATTGATACGATCATCCTTCGTCGCTCAAGTCTGTTCAACTTTGGATCAGTCAGGTCGACACAGGTTGCGATGGTACCAGCAGGGGCTCGCGTGAGAGTGCTTGCTGTGAAGGATGGATGGTACCAGCTCGGATTTGCCGACGGGATTATGGCTGGATGGGTCTTCGCTCCGCCTCTTAAAATGCAAGTAAGCAATGGTTCAGGACAACCAATCGAGTACAAGACCCAGCCACGTGAATACGCTGCGATCGGTGCTGTCTTGAGTTCGGCCGACGCTGTGCGATCCAGCGTTCGACAGATCTTGTACGGTAATTGAGACAATGAGCTCGAACATGGGAACTGCTATAAGCGGTGTTTTGACTTTTTTGGTGATAATTCTCTTGATCGCCCTGGCGGGTGTGGGATATTTAGCTTTCGATGACAAGGCCAGGATTGATAGTGATGAAGCTAAAATTACTGAGTTGAACTCCAAACTTGCGGCCTATGACACATTGAAAAGCCAGCTCAATTCTTTGGATTCTAATTTGGGTCAGTTGGAAGGGCTATTGGATCCGGAAGGGCATGAGAGATCGCGGTCCGGAATTCCTGCGGGTGCAAGGCTAGCCGATGGATCCTATTCGGTGGATATGGTCGATCCCAAGGATTGCAATTCCGTCATATCCCCGACAAATCTTGCGGTCTGTATCCAGACAATCTCTTTTGGACATGGCCGTACGACATTGCATATTTCAATAGCGAGCCCGCAAGAGGTTTCTTTCTACAACGACAGCTTCATCCAGAAATGCTACCTAGAAGACGACTCTGGCGAGAAAGTGTTGCTGGATTCTCTCGCGTACGAGCCCGGGAAGGGGCAGTCACCAGATGCCACCATCCACAAAGATGAGATTATCTATCGGGATATGGTGTTTAAGAAGCGCTTTGAAGGCAGCGCACGCCGTTTCCAACTGTTTTGGCCCAGTGATACTGATGGGGCGATGATTACTTTTGGCGTCGTCCCATAGCGCTTGGGGACAGTATGTGCGGTGAGGAAGTTTGCGCTCATAACTCCATCGCGAACTGGAGCGAGGCGAAGGTAGTGGCGGCAGAGGGCGAGGAGGGTTCGGTGGCGAGGGCGAGGACGAGGCGCTCCAGCACGAGGCGCTTGTCGGGCGGGGAGGAGCGGAGTTCGAGGTCGGCGCGGGCGATGAGGCGGAGGGCGCGCGTCAGGTCGCGGCGGGATTTGTAGCGGCGGGCCTGGCGAATGAGATCGTCGGCGGCGAAGGGCGGCATGCGGAAGCCCTGCCAGAGCGCGGCCCAGATGGCGCGCGAGTCGCGCACATTCTTCTCGAGGATGATGAGCATCTGGCGGAAGGTGCGCGCCAGCATGTAGAGGTGGCCGATGGCGGAGTCCTCGCCGCCGTCGGAGGCGTTGAGCAGGCCGTGCAGCAGCAGCAGCGCGCGGGTGCGGTCGTGCTGCGAGATGGCGTCGGTGAGCTCGTAGAGCGAGCGCTGCTTGGCGGCGAGCACCTGGGTCTCCACGTCGCCGAGGGTGATGCGGTTGCGGGCGAGGGTTGGTGGCGATTTTGAAGAAAAAATGCGGGGGTCCCTCGACTCCGCCGCGTGCGCGGCTTCGCTCGGGATGACGGCATCATTTTTGGAAATGCGGGGATCCTTCCCCTTCGACTCGCTCCGCTCGCTCAGGGGCAGGATGACGGCAGAAGCAGAGGAAGCGGAGACGTAGAGGCAGAGCTTTTCCAGTTCGCTGGCGACGAGCATCATGTCGGCGCCGAGGGCGTCGACCAGTTCGCGCGCGGCGTCGGGGTCGAATTTGATCGAGCGTGCTTCAGCGGTGGCGGTGGCCCACTTGACGGCGTCAGCGTCGTCGACGCGGGCGAGTTCGACCATGCCGCAGTGGTCGCCGAGGGTCTCGCGGATGCGGTCGAAGCGCTCCTTGTCCTGGTAGTCCATGCGGCGGACGTCGGCGGGGATGTGGAGGTGGTCGGCGAGGAAGAGGAGGAGCGCCTGCGGATTGGGCGAGCGGAAGTACGAGTCGATGGCTGCGAATTCTTCCTTCTTGGCGCCCCGCGTATAGAGGTTCTTCAGATTACGCACGAAGAAGACCTGGAAGGGCGCCATCAGCGATGGCGTCTGTGCGCGGTCGAGGATGTCGAAGATGGACGTGTCGGCGAGGTCGAGGTCGTGGAGGGAGAAGTCGCGGCTCTCCGGCGGGGCGAAGGCAGCGAGCACGCCCTGGCGGCAGCGCTGGTAGAGGAAGGCCTCATCGCCGAGGAAGACGTAGCCGGGCTTCAGTGTGGAGGGCGAGGCGATATCAGCGAGGAAGCGGTCGGAAGACGCAAAACTGCGAAGCTGGCCGGCGAAGCTGCGGAGATTATTCATGGAGCAATACCTCCGAGCATTTCTCTCTCCCACTTATCGCGCAGAAAGCGCGCGATGAATGGGGCACCCGAGCATTGGTTGTTTGAGCAAAAGGCAACCCACCCTTCGCGATACGACCGCGAAGGATGGGCCACCCAATCTTGTGGATCGAGGTCATCAGAAGGACTCCAGCATGTCGGAGACGACGGCGCGGGCGAAGCTGCGGGCGAGGCGCTGGACGGCGGGCGTGTCCTCGCGGATGAAGCCGGAGAGGTCCTGTGTGGACTGGTACTGCTCGCGAAAGGCGAGCGAGTCATTGCGGTAGAGGACGCGGCCATCGCGCGCGATGAGGCTGACGCGGGCGGTGAGGGTGATGAGGTAGCTGGAGGTGACGCCGGAGGTGGCGTCGTAGGTGAGCGGGACGGAACTCTGGGTGAGGATGGTGCCGGCGAGGGTGGCGTCGGCGTCGCCGTTGGTGACGACGCGGAGGCGGGTGCGGGTGTCGAGCTCGCGGACGACCGCCTGGGTGAAGGCCATCTCGGTGCGGTAGGCCTGCGCGTGGGTGGCGAAGATGGGGACGGCGATGGTGCGGACGTCGGCGGGGATGTGGGTGGCGGAGCCAGATGTGTGGTATCCGCAGCCGGTGAGCGCAGTCGCGAGAAACAATGCGATGGCCAAGCGTGCGGAGTGGGTGCGTGGGGCGGCCTGGGGCTGCGTAAGGCGCATCGCTGACTCATTGTCGCATCGCGAGGTGGCGAAAGGACGGCGGCAGTTGGTGTGGGAATCCCGCTTGCAATGGTGGATCGCAACGGTTGGATCAGATGCGCTGGAGATGGGTCTCCTTGAAGGCAGTGCGGTATTTGAGGCCATAGCCCAGCATGCGGTCGAAGAAGATGTGCGCGAGCCAGATGATGCCGATGGCCAGCAGAGTGCGACGGTGGGTCGCAACCGCGAAGAGGGCGAGCAGGATGGGAATAACCTGCGTGTGGTCGAGGTTGTAGAGCGCGGCCCCGACGCGCGGGCTGGCCAGATAGCCGAGCATAAAGAGGTCGGGGGCGAGGAACAGGACGGCGAAGAGCAGCCAACTGAGGTGCAGATCGCGATAGAGCAGGACGATGAGGACCAGGAGGATGGCCTCTTCGACGCGGAGGAGCAGGGCAGGGCGGGTGAGCATGGGCATCCTATGTCGGGGGGAGTGAGAATTCAAGGACCAGATTAAGTGATGAAGGCGGCCGGGTGGCCGCCTCATCTGATTGCGATTGCGTTTTGGGTTATGCCGGACTGGGCTGGGTGTCGCCGAAGCCTGGTTTGCGTCCGGGCTCCGGCTTGACGATCTTCTGGCCGTCGGTCGGCCCGGATTCGCTCACATGGGCCAGGGGCGACTTGAACGGCGGCAGCTCCTTGCCTGCGATGATGAGATCGATCTCGACCTTGTCCAGGGTCTCGCGCTCCAGCAGGGCAGCGGACATGCGGTGCATGATGTCTGCATTGTCCTCGAGCAGCTTGTGAGCAGAGCGGTAGCCGTCGTCGACGAACTTGCGCACGGCAACGTCGATCTGCTTGGCGGTGTCGTCGGAGTAGTCGCGGGCCTGGGCGATGTCGCGGCCGAGGAAGACCTCCTGCTCCTTCTTGCCGTAGGTCAGCGGGCCGAGGTCGCTCATGCCGTACTCGCAGACCATCTTGCGGGCGAGTTCGGTGGCGCGCACGATGTCGTTGCCCGCGCCGGTGGTCTTGCGGTTCATGAAGATCTCCTCGGCGCAGCGGCCGCCCATAAGGATGGCGAGCTGGGTGTCGAGGTAATCCTTGGTGACGGTGTGCTTGTCCTCTTCGGGCAGGTGCATGGTGACGCCCAGGGCCATGCCGCGCGGAATGATGGTGACCTTGTGCAGCGGGTCGGAGTGCAGGCGCTTGGCCGCGACCAGCACGTGGCCGGCCTCGTGGTAGGCGGTGTCGCGCTTGTCGTCGTCGGAGAGCAGCATGGACTTGCGCTCCGCGCCCATCAGCACCTTGTCCTTGGCCACTTCGAAGTCGAACATGTGGACCGACTTGCGGTTGTAGCGGGCGGCGGTAAGGGCGGCCTCGTTGACCATGTTGGCGAGGTCGGCGCCGGAGAAGCCCGGTGTCCCGCGGGCGAGAATGTTGAGGTTCACGTCCTCCGCCATGGGGACCTTCTTGGAGTGGACGCGCAGTACCTCTT
>DATCBR010000123.1:0-18514 GCA_036511765.1 Acidobacteriaceae bacterium
GAGTATTGGGTTCGCAATCGAGCCGCTGGCCGGCGAAGAGAGTACGGCGAACAATGCGCGGACCCGGTTGATGGACGTAAGCGCGGAGCCGAAGCGGGTGCTGTATGTGGAGGGCGAGCCGCGATGGGAGTACAAGTTCATCCGCCGCGCCGAGGAAGAAGACAAGGGTTTGCAGATCGTGTCCATGCTGCGGACGACGGAGAACAAGATCTACCGCCAGGGAATCGCGGACCCGAGCGAACTGGCGGATGGATTTCCGACGCGGGCGGAAGATCTCTTCAAATACGACGCAATCATTATTGGGTCGGTGGAGGCGGGATATTTTTCTCCGGTGCAGCAGGAGTTGCTGCGCGAGTTTGTAGACCGGCGCGGCGGAGGGATTCTGTTTCTCGGCGGACGGTTTTCACTGGGCGACGGAGGGTGGGGGTCGTCGAGCCTGGCGGACCTGTTTCCGACATTTCTGCCCAACACGCGGGGCGCGTTCCATCGCGATGCGGCGACGGTGACGCTGACGGCTGCCGGTATGGAGAGCCCGATCACGCGGCTGCTCGACGACAAGAATGCAAATGCAGAGCGATGGCACAAGCTGCCCGCGCTGGCGGACTATGAAGACCCCGGCTCGCCCAAGCCGGGAGCGACGGTGCTGGCGCAGACGGTCGCGGGGAGAACGATACCGCTGCTGGTGACGCAGAACTACGGTCATGGGCGCACGGCGATCTTTGCTACCTCGGGGACTTGGCGGTGGCAGATGCAATCCGCGCTGGGCGACCCGTCGCACGATCTCTTCTGGCAACAACTGTTGCGCTGGCTGGCGAAGGATTCACCGGGCCAGGTGACGGCGGCGATGCCTCAGCAGACGCTGGAGGACGAGGGCCAGGTGCACATCACCGCCGTGGCGCGAGATAAGGACTTCCAGCCGGCCCCGGATGCGAAGGTGCAGGCGCACCTGATCGGACCGGATGGGTTGTCGGAGTTTGTCGACCTGACGCCGGTGCCGAACCAGCCAGGGACGTTTGCGGCGGACTGGACGGCGACCAGGCCGGGCAGCTACGTTGCAGAGGTGACGGCCGGGCGCGGAAGCGATGAGCTCGGTAAGGATGTCGTACAGTTCCGGCGCGAGGACGGTGTGGCCGAGAATTTTCACACCGAGCAGAACACGGCGCTGCTGACCAAGCTGGCCGATGAGACCGGCGGCCGTTACTGGCAGCAGAGCGAGCTGGACCGTCTGCCGAAGGAGATCTCATACTCGGAGGCCGGCATCTCAGTACGCGACACCAAAGAGTTGTGGGACATGCCGATTGTGTTTCTGCTGTTGCTGGGCCTGATGGCGGCGGACTGGCTGCTGCGCCGGAAGTGGGGTGTGGTATGAGGATTCTGTCCCCGGGGCTAAAGCCCCGAATCTTTTGGGCGGCCTGGAATGTCCGGGCTAAAGCCCGGACCTATCTCAAGTGCAAAGGCGCCGACGGGCACGCTGAAGTCCGGGGATATCTCAAGTGCAAAGGCGCCGATGGGCACGCTGAAGTCCGGGCATATCTTATGCGTCTTATGCGCGGGCTAGTGGGGATTGGTTGCTGGGCGATGCTTGCCTGTGCGAGTGCGCGGGCGGCGACGTTTTATGTGACGGTTGCAGGGCTGGGCGGCGAGCCGGACTACGAGCAGCGGTTTACGGCCAACGCGAACGATCTGGATAAGGTCTTCAAGTCAGTTGCGGGTGCGCATGTGGTGACGCTGACGGGCAAGGATTCGACGAAGGCGAAGCTGACTGCCGCGATGGACAGCGTGGCCCGCGAGGCGAAGCCCGAGGACGACCTGGTGCTGACGCTGATCGGGCATGGGAGTTTCGATGGCACGGAGTACAAGTTCAATCTGGCAGGGCCGGACGTGACGGGTGGCGAGTTGGCCGCAATGTGCGACAAGGTGCCGGCGAAGCGGCAGTTGGTTGTGGACACCACGAGCGCGAGCGGCGGGGTAGTGGCGGCCCTGCAAAAACCCGGGCGCGCAGTGATCGTCGCGACCAAGAGCGGTACGGAGAAGAACGCGACGGTGTTTGCGCAGTACTGGGTGGAGGCAGTCGAGGACCCCGAGGCGGACACCGATAAAAGCGGTTCGGTAAGCGCGATGGAGGCGTTTACCTATGCAGACCGCAAGACGGGGGACTTCTACACCTCGCAGAAGCGCCTGGCGACGGAGCATGCTCAGTTTGAGGACACGGGCAAGGGCGAGGCGGTCCGCTTAGCGACCATGGAAGGCCGCGAGGGCGCGCTGCTCAACACATTCACCGTGGTGCGGCTGGGTGCGGCGCAGGCAGCGATGAACGATCCCGCGAAGCGCGACCTGATGGCGAAGAAAGAGGCGCTGGAGCAGAAGATTGATGGGCTGAAGTATGACAAGGCAGCGATGGAGCCGGGCGAATACAGGAAGGAATTGACGGCGGCGCTGCTGGAACTGGCAAAGGTGCAGGCGGAGCTGGATAAATAAGAGCGAACCGCGGATTTACGCGGATGTTCGCGGATAAGACGGATGAGGATATTGGGCCAACTCGGAGCTGTGATTGCGGGCACGATGATGCTGGTGTGCGGTTTGGCAACTGCGCAGACGCGCGGTGGCGCGAACGCGGCGACTCCGGAGGGATGCGCGAAGCTGCGGCTGCACGGGAAGAAGGCAGACGCGAAGGCGTGCTCTGAAGCGCTGGTCGCGAGCGGCGATCCGTACAAAGCGGCGGAGGGGTATTGGGGCCTGTCGGAGATGGGCTCCGGCCAGTGGGAGGATGCGAAGACGCAGTTTGAGATGGCGATCAAAAAGCCCGGCGCGCTGGCCCTTTGGAAGGCGCGTTACGGAATGCTGTTCCACGAGCGGTTCAACGATCAGGATGCGGGGCAACTTTTGACCGAAGCGCTCGCGCAGGATCCGAACTGCGCGGAGGCGCTGCTGGGCATCGCGCAGATTGGCGCGGCGAACTACGACGACAAGGCCGAGGACTACTTGCGGCGGAGCATCGCGATGGGTCATGGACTGTCCGAGGCGGATGTAAAGTTGGCTGCGGCTAATACGGTCGAGGCGCATGAGCTGCTGGCCGGCCTGCTGCTGGCGGACTCGCGACCAGACGACGCGATCAAGGAGGCGCAGGCTGCGATTGCGGCGTCACCTTACGACGGAGCCGGACCAGCCGGTGGTGGAACGGATGCACTGGATGCCGAGGCGGTGATGGCGGCAGCAGCGTTGCTGGCAGACAAGAATGCAGATGCGGACGCGTGGCTCGCAAAGATCAAGGCGGTGAATCCGGGATACGGCGTCGGCGATCTGATCGTGGCCCAGCACATGATGCTGAACCGGCGTTATCCCGAGGCGATCGCCTATGACCGCAAGGCGATTGAGGCTGACCCGCAACTGTGGAGCGCGCACGCGGACCTCGGCATCAACCTGATGCGCATGGGCGAGGAGCAGGAGGCGCGCGAGCAGTTGGAGCTGGCCTATAACAATGGGCAGACGGACAAGCCGACCTCGAACAGCCTGAAGCTGCTGGACCTGTATCCGAAGTTTGTGACCACCAAGGACGCCACGACCTCGCTGATGTTGTGGAACGCGGAGGAGGATCTGCTGCGGCCCTACTTTGAGGAGCAACTGCACAAGGCGATGGCAACGTATCAGGCGAAGTACAAGATGACACTGGACGGGCCCGTGCGGCTGGAGGTGTATCCCAACCACGAGGATTTTGCTGTGCGCACCATGGGTATGCCGGGACTGGGCGCGCTGGGCGTGACGTTCGGCAACACGGTGGCGATGGATTCGCCGTCGGGACGCAAGCCGGGGGACTTCAACTGGGGCGCGACGCTGTGGCATGAGATGAGCCACGTCTATATCTTGTCCATGACGAAGTTCCGCGTGCCGCGCTGGTTTACGGAAGGACTGGCGGTGCATGAGGAGGGCCAGGCCGATCCGCGCTGGGCGAACCGGTTGACGCCGGAGGTGGTGGTCGCGATCCGCGATAAGAAGCTGCTGCCGGTGGAAGATCTCGACCAGGGATTCATCTTCCCCAAGTATCCCGACCAGGTGATCGTCAGCTACTGGCAGGGCGGGACGATCTGCGATTACATTGCAGAGCGGTGGGGAAGCGATGCGCTGCTGGGAATGGCGCACTCCTTCGGCCAGTTGAAGACGCTGCCGGTGGTCTTTCAGGAGAACCTGAAGGCCACGCCGCAGCAGTTCGACACAGACTACATGGCATGGATGGACAAGCATTGGGGCACAACGGCGAAGAACTTCGACCAGTGGCGGGATTCGCTGAAGGAATTGGTAAAGAGCGCGGAGGCGAAGAACGACGACGCGATCATCGCGGGCGCGCCGAAGGTGATTGCGCTGTATCCCGAGTACGTGGAGGACGCGAACGCGTATGAGCTGCTGGCTGCGGCGCAACTCAACAAAGGCAACAAGCAGGCGGCGGCGGACGCGCTGAAGGAATATGAGAAGCGTGGCGGAGAAGACCCGAAGACGCTGAAGCAGTTGGCGACGCTGGAGGAGGATTTAGGACAGATGAAAGAGGCGGCGGCCACGCTGGACCATGTGAACTTCATCTATCCGGTGGACGAAGGGCTGCACCGTGAGCTCGGCAAACTGTGGCTGGCGCAGGGTAACAACGCCGGTGCGCTGCGCGAGTACAGGGCAGTAGTTGCGATGAAGCCGCTGGACAAGGCGCAGGCGGAGTATGACGTAGCCAAGGCGTATCTGGCCACGGGCGACAAGGCAAAGGCCGAGGAGAGTGTGCTGGCCTCGCTGGAGGCCGCGCCGGACTTCAAGGATGCGCAGAAGATGCTGCTGGAGTTGGAAGGGACGAAGTAAGTGCAAAGGCTTAACACGGATGCACACGGATGGAACGGATTAAAAACAAATGCGGGGGTCCCTCGACTACGCTGCTACGCAGCTTCGCTCGGGATGACGGCAGCTTGTAGGGATAGCGCCACAGAAACAAAGGTCTAGAGAGGGGATTTGCGGATGAGTGCGATTGCAGGATTGAATGAGGATGCAGCTGGGTTGCAAGCGAGGGTGGAGCGATTCCAGGCGGTGCGCGATGGGATTCTGGCGCAGGTGCGGCAGGTCATCGTCGGCCAGGACGAGGTGCTCGATCAGATACTGATCGCGCTGTTTGTCGGCGGGCATTGCCTGATTACAGGTATGCCGGGCACGGCGAAGACGCTGATGGTGCGGACGATTGCTCAAACTTTGGGGCTGACCTTCAAGCGCATCCAGTTCACGCCGGACCTGATGCCGTCCGACATCACGGGCACGGACATTATCGAAGAGGACATCACGACCGGCCACAGGAAGTGGACGTTTGTCGAAGGGCCGATCTTCGGCAACGTGATCCTGGCGGACGAGATCAACCGTACTCCGCCCAAGACGCAGGCGGCGATGCTGGAAGCGATGCAGGAGCGCAGCAGCACAGTGCGCGGCCATGTGTACAAATTGCCGGCGCCGTTCTTCGTGCTGGCGACGCAGAACCCGATCGAGCTGGAAGGCACGTATCCGCTGCCCGAAGCGCAGCTGGACCGCTTCCTGTTCAACGCGGTGCTGGATTATCTGAGCGCGAGCGATGAGATCAAGGTGGTCGACCTGACGACGGCTACCAAGAACCCTGAGGTGCACGCGGTGACGAATGCCGAGGAGCTGCTCGAGTTCCAGCAACTGGTGCGCATGGTGCCGATTGGCGAGTCGCTGGCGCGGTATGTGGTGGACCTGGTGCGGGCGACGCGGCACAAGAGCGAGAACGCGCCTGACTTTGTAAAGAAGTATGTCAACTATGGAGGCTCAATCCGCGCGGCGCAATTTATTGTGCTGGCCGCCAAGGCGCGGGCACTCAGCCGCAAGCGCTACCACGTGACCTATGAGGACATCACGGCACTTGCGATTCCAGTGTTGCGGCACAGGATACTGCTGAACTTCCATGCCGAGTCCGAGCGCATCGATTCGGATGAGATTCTGCGGCGGCTGATTGAGGTTGTGCCGAGGCCAAAGGAGTAGTCGTCAGTTGTGAGTTGTCAGTGAGAGCAAAAGCAGATTCCTTCGCATTCGACGCGAGCGTCGAACGCTGCGGAATGACAAGAACTAAATACGGGGGTCCCTCCGCTCAGCCGCGCTGACGCGCAGCTTCGGTCGGGATGACGGCAGTCGGGTGGAGGGTTTGAATGTTGCAGCGGTTTCTGGATCCGGCGGTGCTGCAGGGCATCAGCGGGCTGGACTTGATTGCGAAGACGGTGGTGGACGGCTTCGTCGCCGGTCTGCACCGCTCGCCGGAGTTCGGCTTCAGCCTGGAGTTCGCGGAGTATCGCGCCTACACGCCGGGCGATGACTTGCGCCATGTGGACTGGAACCTGTTTGCGCGCACCGACCGCTGCTACCTCAAGCGCTATCGCGGCGAGACCAACAGTCAGATGACGCTGCTGCTGGACGCGAGCAACTCGATGAAGTTTACGAGTCACTCGGTGACCAAGATGGACTATGCGCGCTACATTGCCGCATCGTTGTTCTATCTGTCGTTGCACAACCAGCGCGATCCGGCGGGCCTGGTGGTGTTCGACGATGAGGTGCGCAACTACATCCGGCCATCGACGCGGCAGGGCCAGCTCTTTCGCCTGATGGCTGGCCTTGAGCAGGCGGAGCCGGCGGCGCGCACCGACTTCGCCAAGCCGATGCAGTACCTGCAGGAGTTCCTGCGGCGGCGGGGAATCGTGCTGATCGTCTCGGACTTTTACGAGCAGCCGGAGACGATCGTCCGCGCGATCGAGCCGCTGCGCTTTCACGGCAGCGAGGTGGTGCTGTTCCACGTGCTCGACCCGGAGGAGATCAAGCCGAAGCTGAAAGGGCCGCAAGTGCTGGTCGATCTGGAGACCGGGGACAAGCTGGAAGTAATTCCCGACTATGTGAAGACGCAGTATCGCGCGAAGATGGATGACCATCTGGCGCAGATGAAAGAGCGCGCGCAGGCAGCGGGAATGGGATACCACCTGCTCGTCACTGACAAACCGCTTGACCGCGCGCTGATGGAGTATCTGACGCTGCGGCACTCGGCAATTGCGGGGGCGGCGTAAATGGGATTCTTGGCCCCATGGTTTCTGGCCGGAGCGTTGGCGGTGGGACTGCCGGTATTTGTGCATCTGTTGCGCCGCCAGACGACGGAGCCGCGGCCGGTAAGCTCGCTGATGTTTTTCGAGCGTGGCACCCAAAGCTCCACGCGGCACAGGCGGCTGCGCCATCTGCTGCTGTTCGCGCTGCGTACGCTGGCGGTGCTGCTGCTGGCGCTGGCGTTTGCGCGGCCTTACTTCAAACACAAGATGGTGCTGGCGAGCGACAAGCTGCTGCTGGTGGCGGTCGACGACTCGTTCTCGATGAACGCGAAGGATGGTGGCGGCACAAAACTCGACGAGGCGAAGAAGGAAGCTATCGCCGCGCTGGCGCATAAGTCCGCGGGGCAGAAGGCGCAGGTGATCGAGTTGGGCGGCCAGATGAACCTGCTGACACAGCCGGTCTCGGACGCGGGCCAGTTGCGCGCGGCGGTGGAGGCGATCCAGCCGGGCGATGGCCACGCGACCTTCGGCGAACTGGGGCGCGGCATGCGCGCCATGGCGGAGACGGTGCACACGCCGATGGAGCTGGACCTGTTCAGCGACATGCAGGAGTCCAATATGCCCGGCAACTTTGCCGACATGGTGATGCCGGGCAACGTGAAGCTGGAATTGCATCGCATTGGGCCGGACAAGACTGCGCCCAACTGGGCTAATTGGAATGTGGAGAGCGTGGAAGCGGCGGGGCAGTTAGTCGATACGAAGAAGGCGCGCGTCATCGCGGTAATCGCAGGGCATGGAACGCCGGCGGCTGCGCGTACAGCCCAGCTGGTGGTGAACGGCAACGTCGTAGCGACGAAAAAAGTGGAAGTGCCGGCGGATGGCCGCGCGACGGTGATCTTTGAAGGGCTGGAAGTTCCGTATGGGGAGAGCCGGTGCGCGGTGCGGATTGATGGTGGAGACGCGTTCGCGAATGACGACCAGAGCTGGTTTGCGGTGAAGCGCGCGGACCCGGAGCGGGTGTTGTTCGTCCATCGCGGAGACGACACGCGCTCTCCGCTTTACTTTGGCGCGGCGCTGGGTGCGGCGGCGCAGGCGGCCTTTGTGCTGCAGCCGATCACGCCGGAGCAGTCGTCGGACATTGACCCGACGAAATATGCGTTTGTGGTGCTGAGCGACGTGCCGCAGATTCCGTCGATCCTGGAGGACACGCTGATCCACAACGTGCAGGTGGGCGGCAGCGTGCTGGTGGCAACGGGGATGGCGGAGTCACGCAAAGGCCCAATTCCCTTGTGGGGCGGCAATGTCGAGGATGGACGCTACTACACGCAGGGTGGCCAGGGCTATGCGAGCGCCGCCGAGATGGACGGCTCGCACCCGGCGCTGAAGAGCGCGAACGGCTGGCAGGGCACCAAGTTTTTCTATGCGGCCAACGTGGATGCGGGCAATGCCCGCGTGATGGCGAAGCTGGGCGATGGCACGCCTCTGCTGATGGACAAGCAGATGGGCGAAGGGCACGTGCTGCTGTTTGCGTCGGGGCTGGATAACGTCACGAACGACCTGCCGCTGAGCCCCGCTTTCGTGGCGTTTGTGGATGAGGCGGCGAAGTATCTCTCCGGCGAAGAGCGGGCAAGCGGCGCGCGGGCTGTCGACTCGTATGTGCAGTTGCGGAATCCAGGGAATGCGGCGAACGCGAATGCCGGCGCTACGGTCGACATCATTGGGCCGGACGGGAAGCGGCCTCTGTCGCTGAAAGAGGCCACGGCCGCGCAGTCGTTCCAACTGGAGCATGCCGGCTTCTATCAGGTCCATTTTGCGAACGGGCGCGACGCGTTGATCGCGGTGAATCCCGACCCGCGGGAGTCCGATTTAGCCACCATACCGGATGAGACTTTGAAGTTATGGAGCGGGGCCGCCGCAACAGGTGAAACGCCGGGCGCGGCGGCAACGTCTGAAGAGACAGACAATCGTGTATCAGGGCTGTGGTGGTGGGTTATGCTGATGCTAACCATCACCGCGCTGGCCGGGGTGGCTCTCGCCAGCGGTTATCTGGGCACGCAGCGGGAGCAGCCGTGAGCAGAGGTACCAGCCATGAGCAGAGGGACCATGCCATGAGCCAGCGTGAGCAGCTCAGGCAGTACATCGAGCAGGTGCGGCGCAGGTTGCGCCTGGATGCGGGGTTGCGCGGCGCAGCTGCAATCGCGCTGACTGCTCTGGTGGCGACCATTGTTCTCACCATCATCCTGAACGCCTATGCCTTTCCGGAGGGCAGCCTGGCGCCCGCGCGCGTCGCGCTGCTGGCGCTTTTGATCGGCGCTATCTGCCTGGGGCTGGCATGGCCGCTGTGGCGGCTGACGGTGCGCAAGTCCGTGGGCCGCGCGGAGAAGCAGTTTCCGGAGTTTGAGCAGCGGCTGGTCACGTTCCTGGAAAAAGAAGACAAGGAGAAAGAGAACGCGGCAGAGGCCGGCGACGCAAACGCGGCCTTGTTCCAGGAGCTGCTCGCAGCGGACACGCTGAAGGTGGCTGAGACAGCGCGAGCAGAAGAACTCGCCCCGCCGAACCGGCTGCTGTGGATGGCGGGTGCCGGAGTGGTGTGTCTCGGCCTGCTGGTGTGGCTCATCGCCGCGCGGCCGGGCTTCATGGGCTATGGCGCGTCGCTGTTGTGGACGGGGCCGCACAAGGACATTGCGCCGATCTACCAGATCAATGTGAAGCCGGGGAATGCCGCGGTGCGGCGCAACAGCGATGAGCTGGTGACGGCGCAGATCGTCGGTCTTGAGACCAGCAAGGTCAATCTTTACGCACGCTACGGCGCGGCCGCGAAGTGGGAGGCTGTCGCGATGCAGCCTGTCGAAGGCGGACCGGGCTTCCAGTTCCTCTTTGCCGGTCTGCCGGAGAATGTCGAATATTACGTGCAGGCGGGCGCGGCGCAGTCGAAGCACTTCAAGTTCCGCGTGGTGGATCTTCCGTCCGTCAAAACGCTGGCCGTGACCTATCACTATCCGAAGTGGACGGGCCTCCAGCAGGTCAGCGAGGAGCAGGCGGGCGACCTGCGCGCGATCGAAGGCACGGATGCAGCGCTCACCGTCACGATGACGGCCCCGCTGAAGGATGGCGTGCTGGTGCTGGATGACAACCAGAGCGTGAAGCTGACGCCCGGTACCACCGCCGAAGGCGCGAACGTCTATCACGGTGTTCTGCACATGACCAAGGATGGTGCATACCATGTCGCCGGTTTGGACGAGGGCGAGCAGGTGCGGCTATCGGAGGACTACTTCATCGCGACCAACAAGGCGAACCCGCCGACTGTGGCGATCAGCAAGCCCGGTGGCGACTACCGGGCCAGTCCCATAGAAGAGGTGACGGTGGGTGTGCGCGCGGGTGCGGACTTCGGATTGAAGCATGTCGCGTTGCACTACTCCGTCAATGGCGGCCCGGACCAGACGGTGAACGTGCTGAAGTCGTCGGGCGCGAAGGATGCCGACGGCACTGCAACGCTGAGCCTCGAAAACTTCAAGCTGCAACCCGGCGATGTGATCAGCCTGTATGCCACGGCGGAGGACAATCACACGGACGCGAAGACGGACATCAGCTTTATCCAGGTGGACCCGTTCGAGCGCGAGTTCTCGCAGTCGCAGCAGAGCGGCGGTGGGGGCGGCGGCGGTGGAGGCGGGGCGCAGAACCAGACCGACATCTCGCGGCGCGAAAAAGAGTTGATCTCCGAGACGTGGAAGCAGATCAACACCAAAGGCGCAAAGCCCGAGCAAGCCGTTGCCGAGGGCAAGCTGTTGAGCGAGGCGCAGGCGGCGTTGCGGCAGCAGGCGCAGGCGCTGAGCGCGAGGATGCAGACACGCGATCTCTCCGCCGCGAATGAGGAGTTCAACAGCTTCGACAAGGACATGCAACAGGCGGCCGCCGGCATGCAACCGGCCGCCGATAAATTGAAGGCGCAGCAGTGGCAGCAGGCCATGCCGCTGGAGCAGAAGGTGCTACAGGCGCTGCTGCGTGCCGAGGCGACGTTCCGGCAGATCCAGGTAGCGTTCGGCCGGCGCGGCGGTGGTGGCGGGGGCGGCGGGGGTGGCGGCGCAGGACGCGATCTGGCGAGTCTCTTCGACCTGGAGATGGATACGCAGAAGAACCAGTACGAGACGGCGTCGCAGACCGCTTCTCCGCAGGAGCAGCAGCAGAAAAAAGTGGACGATGCGCTGGCGAAGCTGGACGCGCTGGCCAAGCGGCAGGAAGAGTTGGCATTGAATCAAGGCGCGAAGCCGCCGACCTTCCAGGAGCGCTGGCAGCAGGAGATGTTGCGCCGCGAGGCCGAGCAACTGCAGCGCGAGATGGAGCAGATGCAGGGCCAGCAGGGGCAGCAGTCCGGCCAGCAAAGTGGGCAGCAGGGGCAGCAATCCGGACAGCAAGGACAGCAGGGCCAACAGGGACAGCAAGGTCAGAGCGGCAGGCAGCAGGGCCAGAGCGGGCAGCAAGGCGGATCGCAGTCTGGCGGAACACAGTCGGCGTCGGCCTCTGGACCGCAGCGGAGCGGCCGGCAAGGCACGCAGGATGGCAACGCCGATCCGCGGGTCGCGCAGGCATTGCAGCGTCTACGGGCGGCGAACGATTCGATGGCCCAGGCGGGCAAGCAGCAGAATGCGCAACAGAGCGCGGAAGATGCAAAGCGCGCGGCGGACCGGCTGCGCGAGGCGACAGACGCGCTGGGTGGAGTGCAGCGGCAGCAGGCGTCGGGCAAGCTGGACCAGCTGGGTCGCGACACAGACCGTCTCTCCAAGGAAGAGGCCGCGCAGGCGGAGCGCGTGCGCAAGCTGGCGGCGGCAAGCCAGTCGATGCAGGCCAGAAATAATGCGGGATCGTCGCCCGGCGCAGACGAGATGGCAGCGGCGGAGAAAGAACGCCAGAGCCTGGCGAACGATCGCCAGCAGATGTCGGGCGACCTGGAGAGGCTTCAGGGACAGATGCGTGACGCCGCGCGCGAACTGGCGCCGACGCAGCCCGGCGCGGCCTCCAGCCTGCGCGATGGTCTGAATGGGATGGACCAGAACGACCTGCCCAACCTTGTCCAGCGAACGGCTGACTGGCTGCGCAGCGGCATCAATCCCAACTCGAATGGAACGGAGACGCAGATCGCCGGTGGACTGAAGAAGCTCGACGATCAGGTCCACAAGGCAATGCAGCAGGCGGGCACCGGCGAACCGGGCGGTCGCGAGCAGGGCAAAGCACAGGACAACGGCACGCAGACTGCGGCGCTGGACCGCGTGGATCGTTTGCGGAACCAGATCCAGAGCCTGTCGCTGGGACGAAACAACAATCAGCCCGGCAGCCAGCGCAATGGCCAGAATGGGCAACCCGGTCAACAGCAAGGGCAGAGCGGGCGCGGCGGTGGTCAACAGGCAAATGGTCAGCAAGGGAATGAGCAGCAACAGGGGAATCAGCGCGGGCAAAACGGACAGCAGGGCCAGCAGCAGGCGCAGAACGGGCAACGCGGGCAGGGCGGTCAAGGCGGTGGGCAAGGTGGGAACGCGCAGCAGCAGGGCAATCAGGCCGGCGCTGGTGGGCCGCGCAATGGACAAACGCAGCGCGGCAATACCGATCGCAACACCGACCCCAACGGCCAGCCTGTCAATGGACCGCTGCGCGGCGGTGGCGGCGGTGTGGACCCGAATCTCAACGTGGATACCGGCGGTCAGCAATTCAGCGGCACGCGCGATCCCAACGCTCCGCGCGTCGGGCCAAATCCGGCGGACCGGCAGCGTGTGATCGATCAGGGTCTCGGAGAGTTGAGCCAACTGCGGCAGGAGGCCAAAGGAAACGCTCAGGCGCAGAAGGACATCGATCAGTTGCAAGAGGAGATGAAGAAGCTCGATCCCACGCGCTTTCCGGGAAATCCTGAGGTGGTCGCCGCACTGCACCAGAAGGTGCTGAACGATGTCGACAAGCTGGAGCTTGAGCTACGCCGCGATCCCAGCCAGCCGCAGGCCGGCGAGGCGCGCACGTCCGCGGCGCCAAAAGTTCCGGCCGGTTACGAGGACGCAGTGGCGGAGTATTACCGGCGCCTGGGCAAAGGGCAGTAAACAGACCTCAACTTTGATCGAACGCGAGCGACGGCCTACGCTGTGTGCGAGGATGCCGCGCGAAATTGGGTAAGATTGGCTGTGGCCGACGGTCGCAAGGATCGCGCCAACGAGGAATTTTCAGCGATGAGGAATGGTGCGGACCAGCCCTACCGGCTGGACGGCAAAGTTGCGCTGGTGACGGGCGGCGGCAGCGGCATCGGCGCAGCTACGTGCCGTGAACTGGCACGGGCGGGAGCGGAGGTAATTGTCGCCGACCTGAATCTGGCAGCGGCTGAGGCGCTGGCAAAGGAGCTTGCGGGCTCGCGCGCGGTCGAGATGGATGTGACGAGCGCGGCTTCGATTGCGGCTGTTGCGGCGAAGGTTGATACGCTCGACATCCTGGTGAATAACGCCGGCATCGGACTGGTCGGCGACATCGCCGCGACTACAGAAGAGGATTTCGACCGCGTGATGCGCGTGAATGCGCATTCCGTCTTTCTGGTGACCAAGGCATTGTTGCCAAAGCTGCTCGCGACGCGCGGGGCGATCGTCAATATAGGATCGATTGCCGGGCAGGTCGGCGTGAAGCAACGCTTCGCCTACTGCGCCAGCAAAGGCGCCGTAATTGCGATGACGCGGCAGCTTGCGGTGGATTACCCGCAGCAGTTGCGCGTGAACTGCATCGCGCCCGGCACCGTGCAGTCGCCGTTTGTGGAGGGGTTCCTCGAAAAGTATCACGCGCAGGAGAAGGAGCAGATGCGCGAGGAGCTGCGCCACCGCCAGCCTATCGGGCGGCTCGGAACGCCGGAAGAGGTCGCCTCCCTGGTCCGGTATCTGTGCAGCGACGAGGCTGGATTCATGCAGGGCGCCGTCGTATCGCTGGATGGCGGATGGACGGCGGCGTAGAGGCGAGTTCTCAGTTGTGATTTTTCCGTTGAAAGACAGAGCCGCTGCGCGGCGCAATAAAGGAGCAGGAATGAAGCTGGTGACATTCGTACTGAACGGCGGCGATGCAAAGGACGCGCGCCCTGGCTTGGTGATAGACGGTGGGATTGTGGACCTCGCCGCCGAGGGATTCAAGGATACGATTGCATTTATCAACGCAGCGGAGAGCGTGCAGGCCGATCTGGCAAAGAAGCAGCCGTCAATCTCGCTCGACAAGGTCAAGCTGCTGGCGCCTGTTCCCGAGCCGCCGCGCATCTTCGGCATCGGCATCAATTATGCCGAGCACGCGAAAGAAACAGGCCACGAAACGCAGAAGGTGCCGACGGTCTTTCCCGTGATGTCCAGCGCCGTCGTCGGGCCCGATGCCGACGTCATCCTGCCTAAAGCCAGCTCCATGGTGGATTACGAAGCCGAGCTGGCCGTGGTCATCGGCAAGCCCGGCTACCAGATTCCAGGCGCGAAGGCGATGGACCACGTCTTCGGCTACACCATCATGAATGACGTGAGCGCGCGTGACGTACAGCGCGCGACGACGCAGTGGTCGCTGGGCAAAAGCTTTCCCACCTTTGCGCCCATGGGCCCTTGGATCGTGACGAAGGACGAGATCGCCGACCCGCATGCGCTGGGCATCAGCCTGGTTTTAGGCGGAGAGAAATTGCAGGACTCGAACACGTCGATGCTGATCTTCAAAATCTCCGCGCTGATCGAATACATCTCCGGCATTACTCCCGTGCAGGCCGGCGACGTGATCAGCACGGGCACGCCGGCAGGCGTAGGCATGGGCCGCACTCCGCCACGCTGGCTGAAGGCGGGCGAGGAGATGGTGATCCACATCGACGGCATCGGCGAGTTGAAGAACCGGCTGGTGGCCGAGAAGTAGCCTTATACACGCGCAGTGTCGCTCGCCAAACCTGGCCACGTTACCAAATTTTTGTCGGCAGACGGCGTCCGGGATGGTAAGTTGCGTTATATCCGGCCCGCTCCGGAAGTGGGCAACCGGCCCAGGAGAGTCCTCGTGAACCCGATCGTCATCATCGCCATCATTGCGCAGAGCATGATTGCCCGAACCAACCGCATGGCCGGCGCCATCGCCGGCTTCGTTCTGACCACCGGCATCCTCATCTGGGGACTCTCGCTCTACAGACAGGGTTCGGGCATCGCGCTGCTCGGGTTCCCGCTCTCGCAGCCCATCTTTCTCGTCGTCTGCCTGGTCTGGTACGGGTTCAATACCAAATCATTCCTTACGGCGCGACAGATCGCTGCCGCACGCGCCGCGCAGACCGTGCAGTTCCCACAGGCTCCCGACCAGCCGCAGTTTTAGCTCGATCTATTCGGTCTCTCCAAATGCTTCAACTACGCCATTTCCGTAGAGAAGATACAACACGATAAAGCCGTTTAGAACAATTCCAATAATGACATTCGATCTTGTTTGCGGTGAGACGAAGTATCTCGTGCCAATGTCTCCGAACGCCGACGCGAAGAGCAATCCGCGCAACCAGATGAGGACGGCGAAACCCGACCATACAATCGCAAGGGCGCGGGCTGAACGCTTCATGCACAGCAGCCCAACCCCAATGTAGATAGCCAATCCGGCAACGGGAAGTGACACCGCGGTGTTAAATAGTGCGTCAGTTCGTTGCTCAGCAGGATCATTTGGATACCGAAGCGCATAGTAGCGCGAACGCATAGCCTCGCTGCGAGGGATATAAAAATAAACCGCATTTAGCGTGATGATTTGCGTGAACGATTTCGGTACGAAGTCGAACCCCCGCCCGCGCCACTGAGAGACGGTCACCACCAGGATCAGCAAAGCCGCGACAAGTTCAAACGCTGCAATCGCCGTCACGAGAGGTGGACGTTTTCGTTGTTCGACAAGTTGCTCTTCGGTCGAATCCACGTGGTTCACTTTCCGTCTTTCTTACTCGCCGCCGGTCTGGACCTTGCTCTCCACCGCCGCATGTTGCGGGGCGCCCAGTGGCGATACGCTCATCGGCTCCGTCAGGCTGAAGACCAGCTCCAGCTCCTTGGGCAGGTCCGCCTGCATGTCCTGCTTGAGCCAAACGATGGTCGCCGCTCCCGCGCCCACTCCTGCGCCGATCAGCGCGCCCGGAGGCCCGCCCATCATCGCGCCCGCCGCCGCGCCGCCGCCAGTTGTCAGCCCGATCACTGCCGCCGTCTTCTTCATGTTGTTGCGGTGTTCGATGGTGCCTTCATCGTCCACCTTCGTCTTGTCCCAGTCGCCGGTATCCACCACACGGGCGCGCACTATGTACGCCGAACCATCCGGGAGTGTGATCGACCGCGGTTCCAGATGGATCGCCGCGCCGCCATTGAACCGCGTTCCGCCGCGCACATAGGTCACGCGGCCTTCCAGCACAGAGCCTGCCGGAGCAATCACCTGTCCCTCGCGCATCAGCGGCCCGCTCAGCACTGCGCTGAAGTCCGTGCCTGGCTTTGTCGTCTCGGTGGAAAGCGCCTCGCGCAGCCGCGCCTTGATCAGCGTGCCCTCGGCCACCGCGCCCGCCGGCGAGACCTCACGCGTCACAATCCCGGCATTCGAATCGTTCGCGTCCACAGCCTGGATCGCGCGCCTGCCCGCCGTCGCCTCCGTCACAATGTTCGCGTCCGGATCAAAGGACGTGCCGCTCGTCTGCACGGTCGTCGTCGCTGTTGCCGCTCCTGCCGCGCGATACGGCACATACGTGCCATAGGTCTCGCCTGAGCTTGCAGGAATTACGCTACCCGCCGCAGCGTTCGCCGGAGCAGTCATCGGGACCGCAGGCGAAGGCTTTGCCCGGGAAACCGCGGGCGCCGGCAGGTCGTCTGTATCGACAATCGGCGCGGCGGGAGGATCCGACACACCGCTCGTCTGCGCCGTTGCAGACACGGCCATCATCGTCCACAGTGCCGCTGCTGCACAAAGCAGCCCCGCCCCACTGGTTGCGTTCCAATTCTCAGCGATCTTCATCGCGCTCCTCCTGTACTTAAGCCCAAAATCGATAACCAGTGACGCGCGAAACAGTCCACACGCGCCATCTACAACTTGGTTAACACTGAGACTAGGGCCGGCATACTGCCAGCGCGTAAAAATCGCCGGCAGGGAATCGAAACAACAAATAGAAGCCACGCGCAAAATAGAAGGCCGCGCAAAATAGGAGCGCCGCGAGGAGTCCGCCGCGCTCAAACACCCCGGCACAAAAGGTAAGGGCGACCCAGTTCGGGGTCGCCCGTCAACCTTCCCGGAGTTGCTTTGCCAACGAAACCCGTGCAGTGAGGAGATTCACCACATTTCGCTATGCACCTTCCCTTAGTGCAATCGCTCTGCCATCTGCCTGCGCGCCAGCGACACCTAAAATAAAGGACTTCCAAGCCTTTCCCAGCCATTCGCCCTGCAATACGCATAAGTTTGCAGTTCCACCTCCACCATTTTTCACTCTATCGAGCAAAATCTTCCCATCTCAGGCAACCCTTTCCACCTCGGATGGACCACGTTCGTCCTCCCTTTATCCTTTCCTTCGCGCACCTTTGCTAAAATCCGTCTTGTTGAAGCGTCCAGATCTCGATCTCATTACCACCATCCACTCAACCGCCGGGCCGGCCGTCCCCGTGGACCGCCGCCCCCCATTGAATGCCCGGCTCGACCACCGTATCGTGGCCCACCGCATCCCCGGCCAGGGTAACTATCCCAGCGCATCTCTCAGCGCTCCGGCCGATGCCTCCCACATCCCCAGCACCCACAGGAGCTCCATGACCGAGATCATCTCTATCACCGCCCGCGAAATCCTCGATTCCCGCGGTAACCCTACCGTTGAGGCCGACGTCACCCTCTCTTCCGGCGCCATGGGCCGCGCCGCTGTGCCCTCCGGCGCCTCCACCGGCGAGCACGAAGCCGTCGAGCTGCGCGACGGCGACACGTCCGTCTACCTGGGCAAGGGCGTCCTTCAGGCGGTCGAGAATATCGAGACCATCCTTGCGCCGGAGCTTGCCGGCTTCGACGCCTCCAACCAGCGCCTGGTCGACGCCACCATGATCGCCATCGACGGCACCGACAACAAGAGCAAGGTGGGCGCCAACGCCATCCTCGCCGTCTCCATGGCCTGCGCGCGCGCCACGGCCAACGCGCTCAAGCTGCCGCTCTACCGTTACCTCGGCGGCGTGAACGGCTGCGTGCTGCCTACGCCCATGATGAACATCCTCAACGGCGGCTCGCACGCCGACTCGAACGTCGACTTCCAGGAGTTCATGGTCATGCCGGTCGGCGCGGAGACATTCTCCGATGCGCTCCGCTGGGGCGTCGAGGTCTTCCACACGCTGAAGGGCGTGCTCAAGAAGAAGGGATACAACACCGCCGTCGGTGACGAAGGCGGCTTCGCTCCCTCGCTCAAGTCCAACGAAGAAGCCATTGAGCTGATCCTCGAGGCCATCGACAAGGCCGGCTACACTCCGGGT
>DATCBR010000124.1:0-2298 GCA_036511765.1 Acidobacteriaceae bacterium
CGTTTCGTCGAGGGCATCTTCGAAGAGCTGGACGCGCCTGGCGAGTGGTTCCTTGACGAGGCGAAAAACACCCTCTTCTACTATCCGCTACAAGGAACCGATCTCAAGAAAGCCGTCGTCGAGATTGTCCGCCTGAAGCACCTCGTCGAATTCCAGGGGTCCGCATCCGCGCCCGTCCGCTGGATCAATCTGCAGGGCCTCGTCCTCCAGCATGCCGCGCGCACCTTCATGGATATCCGCGAACCCTTGCTGCGCAGTGACTGGCGCATCTATCGCGGCGGCGCCGTGTTCCTTACCGGCACGGAGGACTGTGGCATCGACCTCTGCCACTTCGATCAGCTCGGCGGTAACGCCATCTTCGCCAATCAATACAACCGCCGCCTGTACATCTCGCGCTGCCACATCTCGAACGTGGGCGGCAACGGTATCTGCTTCGTCGGCGACCGCGCCGCGGTACGCAATCCGCTGGACAGTTACGACCAGCGACTTTCGGTCGATCAGCTCGACCTCACTCCTGGTCCGCTCACCAGCAACTATCCGGCCGACTGCCTGGTCGAAGACTCACTCATCTACCGCACGGGCCGCGTAGAAAAACAGTCCGCGCCCATCGAGATCTCAATGTCCATGTCCATCACCGTGCGGCACGTTTCCATCTATGACGTGCCGCGCGCAGGCATCAACATCGGCGACGGCTGCTGGGGCGGGCATCGCATCGACTCCTGCGACATCTTCGACACGGTCAAGGAGACCGGCGACCACGGCTCGTTCAACTCCTGGGCGCGTGACCGCTGGTGGGGTATCAAGGGCGTCAGTCTCGATACAGTTATGGACACGCAGAAGTACAAAGACCTGCCCGTACTCGATGCCGTGCTTCCCATCACGCTCACCAACTCGCGCTGGCGCTGCGATCACGGCTGGGACATCGATCTCGACGATGGCTCCAGCAACTACCACATCACGAACAACCTCTGCCTGAACGGCGGCCTCAAGCTCCGCGAGGGCTTCTATCGCGCCTGCGAGAACAATGTCCTGGTCAACAACTCGCTGCACGCGCACGTCTGGTATCTGGACAGCCGCGATATCTTCCGTTTCAACATCGTCTTCGCAGCCTACCAGCCGGTCAACATCCGCAAATGGGGACAGGAGCTGGACTACAACCTGGTGCATCGTCCGCACGCGCAGAAGCTCTCGCCTGCCATACCATTGCAGGCGCAGAGCGCGCAGGACAAGCATTCCTTGATGGCAGACGCGAAATTTATCTCGCCGCGAAGCGGAGACTATCGAGTCCGGCCCGGCTCACCTGCGCTGGCCCTTGGCTTTCGTAACTTCGACATGTCGAATTTTGGCGTGCAGGCGCCGGAGCTGAAGGGCATCGCGAAGCAGCCACTGCTGCCGGACCCGCTGGTGCCGGCGGCGCCGTCTACCATCGAGGCGCGCTCGCGAAAGATCGCGATGTGGGCGGGCGCGAAGGTCCGCAACGTGGCCGGCCTGGACGAAGTCTCCGCATTGGGCGCACCGGGCGAGAACGGGGCGGTTGTGCTGGATGTGCCTCCGGGTAGCCTTGCGGCGAACGCAGGCTTCGAGATGAATGACGTCATCCTCGCCTTCAATACGCGGCCCATTAAGGAACTGCAGGATCTGATACGCGCCTCCAACGCTGTAACGGCTGGCGAAGAGTCCACCGTCGCCGTTCTGCGACGCCAGCAACCGTTAAATCTGCAGATCACCTTGAAATGACTTTCGCGGAGAGTGCGCATAGACGGGCCGAGGAGGGCCGATACCAAAACAATCCGATGCAACCAGGCGAGAGGTCCTCTAGCTTCTCGCAACCGGTGCCGCAGTCCTTAGCGTAGAGAACCTGCTCTTCGGTGAAGCCGCACCCTCGAATCGCCCATGCGCAGACCTCGGCCGAACCCCTCGCCGCAGAGTGGTCCTTCGCACTTGATGAGCAGAATGGAGGCATCCAAGGTGGGGTTCACGCGCAGCCTCTCCGACCGCATTAACCTTCCGGGCTCGACCAATCAAGTCGGCAACGATGTGAATCAGTGTTGACCTGCGCTCGCAGCCAGCTCGGTTTGAAAGGCCCTGGGTCATCGCCTGCTCGAACTCCTCGCACTCTTGCGCCTGACTAAGCGCGGGCCGAAGCGGCCCCAGTCCGGCACTGCGGAGACATGCCAGGATGAGCACGCACGAAGATAGCCGCCAGCGGCGGCATGTGCGCGCGGATTTGCCGCTAAGAGCGCCCCGGCGGGGCAGTGGCAAATACGAGCCATTCCGTTCTATCCACCTCCGCCAGCG
>DATCBR010000125.1:0-8083 GCA_036511765.1 Acidobacteriaceae bacterium
CGTGCCGTGATCCGCAACAGATGTTGCGTATCGCGCAACAGAGTCCAATCGCGCAGGCCACTTATGCAAAGAAGAAGATATAGCGCAGCGTGTGCAGCATCCGCAGGCATTTTGCTGTGCGGCGGGATGGCGGCGCACCAGCATGTGTCGACGATGGTAAGCGCGGCGGAGAAGGCACCGGCGTTTGTGAATTGGAGCGCGTACGGCGGCGCGAACAGCGATGCACAGTACTCGCCGCTGAAGCAGATTGACCCGACGAATGCGGACAAGCTGCGGCAGGTATGGTTCTACCCGGTTGGCAATGGAACGACGGGCGGCCGCTTCGGTTCGAACCCGCTGGTGGTGGACGGCGTGATGTTTGCCTGGGGAAAGGGAGCCAACGTCGTGGCGCTGGATGCGACGACCGGCAAAGAGATATGGGTCTACGACACAAACAATCCGCGGCAGAGTTCGAACCGGGGAATGACGTACTGGGAGAGCAAGGACCGCGCGGACCGGCGGCTGTTCTTCACGATGAACAACGAGATTCACGTTCTGAACGCGAAGACCGGCAAGCCGATTACGAGCTTTGGCAATGGCGGCGCGGTCGATCTGCGCGAGGGGCTGGGGCGGCCGGTTGCGTCGATCCGGCAGATCGGGTCGAGCACGCCGGGGCGGGTGTTTGAGAATCTGATCATCATGGGTTCGGCCACGGGCGAGGAGTACGAGTCGCCGCCGGGAGACCTCCGCGCCTACGACGTGGTGACCGGCAAGCTGGTGTGGCAGTTCCATACGGTGCCGCATCCTGGCGAGTTCGGCTACGAGACATGGCCGCCGGACGCATACAAGTATGCGGGCGGCACAAACGACTGGGGCGACTTTTCGATCGACGAAAAGCGCGGCATCGCGTACTTCCCGCTGGGTTCGTCGACTTATGATTTTTATGGCGCTGACCGGCATGGAGCAAATCTGTTTGCCAATTGCATTCTTGCGCTGGACGCGCGCACCGGCAAATACCTGTGGCACTTCCAGGCCACACACCATGACCTGTGGGACTACGACCTGGAGACAGGGCCGAAGCTAGCGACAATCCAGCATGATGGCGAGCCAGTGGACGTGCTGGTACAGGCAGGCAAAAACGGGTACGTCTGGATACTCGACCGCACCAACGGCAAGCCGATCTGGCCGGTAGAGGAGCGCGCGGTGCCAAAGAGCGATGTGCCGGGCGAGGAGAGCTGGCCGACGCAGCCATTCCCGACGCATGTGCCACCGTTTGCGCGGCAGAAGTTTACGGCGGACATGGTCGACCCATACATTGCTGACCCGAAAGAGCGAGAGGAGATCCGGCAGCAGGTGTTGGCCGCCCGCAATGAAGGGCTCTATACGCCACCATCGCTCGGCACCACGATGGAAACGCCCGGCAACAACGGCGGCGCCAACTGGGGGACGACGGCGATCGACCCGGAGACGGCGACGTACTACGTGTTGTCGAAGGACGCGCCGTCGCTTCTGCATCTGGAGGCGAAGCCGCCGCGACGCACGGTGCCAG
The DNA here is from genome assembly GCA_036511765.1 of Acidobacteriaceae bacterium. Lineage (GTDB taxonomy): Bacteria > Acidobacteriota > Terriglobia > Terriglobales > Acidobacteriaceae > Edaphobacter. The sequence goes on from DATCBR010000125.1 coordinate 1,529, forward strand.
GTCCACCGGAGAACCAGGGCGAGGCTCTCTACCTGCAAAACTGCCGCATGTGCCACCAGGCGGACCTGAAGGGCCAGCCGCCGGCGGTCCCTGGTCTGCTGGGGATTGTTGACCGCGTGGGCGCGCAGCGCGTGCGGGACGCGGTACACAACGGGATTCCGCCGATGCCGGCGTTTCCCGATCTGAACGATTCCGACGTGGACAAGATCGTTGCGTACCTGAAGGCGCCGGGGAAGGCGAACCTGTCGCCGGACGTGCTGGCGCGGCTGATGGCTCCGGCGCCCGTCGATCGCGTCGCTCCTACAGGCACGCGCTACTGGACCGGGTATGGATACATGAACTCGAAGGAAGGATTGCCGGCGATCAGCCCGCCGTGGTCGACGCTGACGGCCTACGACGTTGCTGCAGGCACGATCAAATGGCAGATCCCGCTAGGCGGTGTGGATGCTCTGATCAAGAAGGGCATCACGGATACTGGCAGCTTCTGGCCGCGCGGCGGCGGTGTGGTGACGGCAGGTGGACTGATTATCGTGCCGACGAAGTCCGATGAGACGTTGCACATCTACGACAAGGAGACCGGCAAGCAGATTGCTGCCCTCAAGCTGCCGTGCGCGCCGGAGGGTATACCCACAGTGTACGAGGTGAACGGGCGCGAGTATGTGGCGATCAGCGCAAGGCCAAACACAGACCGCGTGGGGCAGCTTGGCGACCAGCAGGACCCGGCGGCAGGCGGGCCGATGCAGATTGTGCCAACGGACACGAGCACGCAGGGCTTCTACGTGTTTGCGCTGCCCGAGGCGCTGGCGAAGCGGTAACGGTCTCTAACAACAAAGGCGGCGTCTGGCAGCCATGCGAGGCGCCGTTTTGTAGCAGCAGAGTTTAGTGCCGACGATTTGCCCGACTACTTTCCGACCCACCCGCCGTCCACGTAGATGGACTGGCCGGTGATGTAGTCGGCCTCGTCGGAGGCGAGGAAGGCGACTGCCTTGCCGATGTCGCACGGCGTGCCGGTGCGACCGAGCGAGATCTGAGCAACGACCTGCGGAAGAATCTCAGTGTTCTTCATCACCCAACTGGTCATCGGCGTATCGACCAGGCCGGGGTGGACGCAGTTGACGCGGATGCCGTGCGGGCCGACTTCAGCGGACATGTTGCGGGTCAGGGCCTCGATCGCGAGCTTGCTGGGCGCGTAGTGGGTGCGTCCTGGCAGGACGCGGCCGGCCTGGATAGAGCCGATGTTGACGATGGCACCCTTGCGTTTCTCGGCGATGAGGCGCTTGCAGAGGATCTGCGAGGCCATCCAGCCGCCCTTGAGATTGACGTGGACGACGTCTTCCCACTGCTCGTCGGTCAGCTCGGTGAAGGGGACGATGGTCTCGATGCCGGCGTTGTTGACGAGGATGTCGACGTGGCCGAGCCTGCTCCAGGCTTCGTCGAAGAGGCGCTCGAGGTCAGCACGCTTCGATACGTCGCCCTGTATTGCGAAGGCGCGGCGACCTTGCCGGGTGACGAGCGCCGTGACCTCTTCCGTGCGGGCGTCCAGCTTGAGGTCGTTGATGACTACGTCCGCGCCTTCTTTGGCGAAGACCTCAGCGATGCCGCGGCCGATGCCTTGTCCTGCTCCTGTAACGACGGCGATTTTTCCTTTGAGTCTCATCGAGGATTCCCCGGTAAATATTCAGCAGTGAATCGCCTGACAGCGCGATTAGTGGATCGTCCAGCCGCCGTCGACCATCAGCGTATGACCCACAATCATATCCGCCAGATGGCTGGAGAGAAACAGGACGGCGCCGACGAGGTCTTCTGGCTGGTTCCAGCGGCCGCGGGGAATCATGTCCTGGGTGGCCCATTCCTTATAACCCGGCCGCTCCAGAATATTCTTGCGCGATTCCGTTTCCGTGATGCAAGGCGCGACGGTATTGACCAGCACGCCGCGTGAGGCCCATTCGAGCGAGAGCGCCTTGGCCATGTGGTGCACGGCAGCCTTGGCGGCGGCGTAGATGGCGCGCTTCTTAAAGGCGATCTCGCCGAAGTTGGAACCGATGTGGATGATGCGGCCTGCTCCCTGCGCCAGCATGACGCGCCCAGCGGCCTGCGATGCGAAGAAGACGCTCTTTACGGTGGCGTCGAAGGTCTTGTCGTACTCCTCTTCCGTCACGTCGACCGCATCGCCGGTGCCTGTCCAACTGGCGTTGTTGACGAGGATATCGACCCGGCCGAACTCCGCGACGGTCTTGTCGATCAGCGCGCGGCAGTCCTCGACCTTGTTGACATCGGTGACGACGATGAGCGCCTTGCGGCCGAGCGCCTCGATCTCGCGCTGGAGCTGCTGGATCTCTTCCATGCGCGGCCCGGGGTATTTCGCGAGTACAACGTGCGCTCCCGCCTGGGCGAGGCCGAGCGCAATTGCTTTGCCGATTCCCTGCGAGGCGCCGGTGACGACGGCAATCTTGTCCTTAAGTCCGAAGCTGGAGTAATCTGGCACGGCTCATCCTTCTGGCTGGTTTAGGGACGTGGAAGCGGCGGGGTTAGACGCATTGCACTAAGCGCCTGACACTTTGCGTATCACGCAAGCACCCAGAAGATCGTATCCACCCGCCTGCTGCGCGTCAAGGACGGCAGCATGCGGCGCATTTCGGAATGGCGGCGCTGCTTGACAACGCGCTGGGGCTCGATGCATGGTGTTTGCGCGTGGTGCAACAGAAATTGCACAAAGCGCAGGGCGGGGACCGCTTCCCGTGCCGGCGCAAAATACGGGATTCGGAAGGTATTCAGATGGCCAGCATGATGACTCGACGCCGTTTTCTTGCAAGCGCGGCCCTCGCTTCGGCGGGAGCAGCAGCTTATCCCATGTTTGCGGCAAAGGTGAAGAAGCGCAAAGTACAGGTGGGGCACACGGGCATTACCTGGCGCAATGACCAGGTGGAGGCGGCGGTGACTGGCATTGCGTCGCTGGGCTTCTATGGCTTTGAGACCTTCGGCGACAACCTGATCCAGTGGGAGAGTAAAGGCGGCATGCTGCCGCTGCTGGAAAAGAACAAGCTGCCGCTGATCTCGGGCTACTGCACCATCAACCTGACCGATGCGACCAAACGCGATGACGAGCTGGCCAAGGCGGACAAGTATTGCGACGCGATCAAGAAGAACAATGGGCGCATCTACGTGGTGGGGCCGAACTCGGTCCGGCGCAACACGTATGACTTCGCGGCGAGCAAAGCGAACATTATCGAGACGCTGAATGAGCTGGCAAAGCGAGTGGAAGGCCATGGGCTGACGCCGGTGCTGCATCAGCATACTGGCACCTGCATTGAGTCGCGCGACGAGACATACGCGGTGCTGGAGGCGGTGGACACCAGACACCTGAAGTTCGGGCCGGACGTGGGGCAGCTGACCAAGGGCGGACAGGACGCGGTGAAGGTGGTGAAGGACTTTCTGCCGATCGTGCAGCACATGCACCTGAAGGACTATGCCGGCACGGACGACGCATTGCTTGGCTATTGCCCGCTGGGGCAAGGCAAGGTAAACGTCCCCGCGATTCTGGACATGATGGAAGGCCGGAAGATCAGTGGTATGGTGATGGGTGAGCTGGACAACAACTGGGGCAAGATGTCTCCGACGCCTCCAGAGGAACTGGTAAAAGAGAGCCGGGATTACCTGCAGACCATCGGGGTGCAGTTCCGGCGCGTGTAAACGAAAGACATCTCATGGCAAAGAAGCCCGGCCAGGGCCCATTCATCCAAAGCCTCGACCGGGGCTTGACCATTCTGCAGACGGTCGCGCGGTCCCAACAGCCGGTGGGCCTCGGGGAACTCTCCGAACTGCTGGAGGTGGACCGCAGCAGCGTCTTTCGGCTGGCGCAGACGCTCAGGCGTCGCGGCTTTCTGGCGACCCCCGCAGGGCGGAAAGACTACATTCTTGGCTCGACGATGTGGACACTGTCGCGCCAGTATGACTGGGGCAATATGCTGGTGCACGTGGCGCACGAGGAGTTGAAGTCTCTGGCGCACGGGCTGAACGAGACGGCGCACCTGGCCATCCGCGAAGGCAAGAATGCATTGTTTATCGATTCCGTCCGTGCGCGACACGTGATTGTGGTGGCCGGACAGACGGGAGAGTTGGTGCCGTTATACGCGACGGCCCACGGCAAGGCGCTGCTCGCGGACTGCAAGGAGCAGGACCTGAAGTCGATCTTCGGGCCGAAGAAGCTGGAGCAGTACACCACGACGACCATCGGGACCATGACGGCGCTGGTGAAGGAGTGCGCGGGGATCCTGCGGCGAGGATATGCGGTGGATGAGGCAGAGTTTATGGAAGGGGTGCGCTGCGTTGCGGCGCCCATCCGGTTGACGGACCGAAGCATTGTGGGCTCTGTAGGAGTCTCGGCGCCAGCCTCGCGGTTCCTGAAGGAACATTGCCCAGGTCATGCGGCGCGCGTTGTCGAGTGTGCGGGGCGAATCGGCGAGATGTTAAGCGCTGTGGGAGACAGTCTGGCCGAGGCCGACGCATAGCCGCGAGAGGCTTGCGGCTTTCAAAAAATTGCGCGCCGCGCACGGAGAGACAGGGTATGGCGAATCCGGTCCTGGATTTTGGAATTGATGTTGGCAAGCTGCAATACGTTGGCGAGGGCCTGCAACGGCCGGAGTGCATCCTGGCGGAGAAGGATGGGACGCTGTGGTCGGCGGACTCGCGCGGCGGCGTAGTGCGGATGCGGCACGACGGCACGCAGGAGATCGTGACCCAGAAGATCTCCCAGCACTTTGCCGGGGCTGCGAGCGAAGGCGCGCGATACCTGACAGGCACGCTGCCGAATGGATTGGCGTTCGCCGCGAACGGGGACATCCTGATCTCGAACTTCGGGACGGACCGTCTCGAGGTGATGACGCGCACGGGCGAGTCGCGCGTGCTGGCGGACTCGATCGACGGTGAGGCGATCGGCAAGGTGAACTTTGTGCTGCGCGACTCCAAGGGGCGGATCTGGATCACGGTCTCGACGCGGACCAAGAACTGGATGCATGCACTGCGCACGGACCTGGCTGACGGATACATCGCGCGCTATGAGGACGGCAAGTTCCGCATTGTTGCGGACGGTTTCCACTTCACCAACGAGATCCGCATGGACGCGAAGGAAGAGTACATGTACGTGGTGGAGACGACGGGCGGATGCATCAGCCGGCTGCGCGTGCATGAGAACGGGTCGCTGAGCGAGCGCGAGGTCTTCGGGCCGCGCAGCCTCGGCAAAGGCGCGTGGCCGGATGGGATCGCGTTCGACAGCATCGGGAACCTGTGGGGAACGTGCGTCTACTCGGACAAACTGTTTGTGCTGACACCCCAAGGCGATCTGCGCGTGTTGCTGGATGAAGGCGACCCGGCGAAGGTGGACGCGCTGGAGAAGCAGTTCTTTGCGGGCGCGGTGACCGAGGACGTGCTCTTCGCAACGGGGCGGGGTGTTGCTCCGTGGATGGCCAGCGTCACCTTCGGTGGGCCTGATCTGCAGACAGCGTATATCGGCTCACTGCGCGGGCAGAGAATTCCATACTTCCGCGCGCCTGCTCCGGGGCTGCCGATGGTGCACTGGAACGAGAAACACTAGAGGTTCATGGCTGCAACGGCCTGGCGCACTGCTTCGAGCGAGGTGTATCGCGGAGCGTAGGCGAGAAGCCTGCGGGCCTTGGCGATGCTGCAGTTGGGCGAGTGGGCGATATGGTCGAGGGTGACGCGCGCGTCGCGTTCGCTGACGGAAGTCTTCCATTGGTCGAAGGGTTGGAAGGCGAGCTGTGCGGTTTGGCCCGACCATGTGGCGACGCGCTCCGCATAACCGCGCAGGGTGAGGGCCTGCGGCGATACGACGTGGAAGCTCTGGCCAATCGCAGTATCGCGATGTTGCAGCCCGAGGACGAACGCCTGGGCGACGTCATCGGCGTGCACGTGGTGGACAGTCTCCATGCCGAGGTTGGGCAGAGCAATCTCGCGCCCGGCAGCGAGGTCCGCGAAGATCTGCGGGTTGAAGTTGCCCTGCGGGCTGATAGGGTTCCAACCGGGGCCGACGAGATGGCCGGGATGAAGGACGGTGGCGGGGAATCCTGCGCCGGCTTCAGCGAGGAGATATTGTTCAATGGCGTGCTTGCGGATGCCGTAGTCGCCGAAGGGTGCGCGCGGTGTGTCTTCGGTCGTGGGGACCTCAACGGAGGGGCCATACACCCAGATAGTGCCGCAGTGCAGGAGATGCTCGACACGGCCGGTGAGACTTCGCACGAGTTGCTGGGCGCTCTCCAGCGTGTAGCAGGTGAGATCGATGACGGCCTCGGCGTCGAGGGCGGCGATGCTCTCACCGAAGTTACCGGCGGCCTCTTCTGCTTTGCGATCCAGATGGATGTACCGGACCTGAGACCAGGCGGCGTGAGGGCGATAAGGAGTCTGCTGGCCGCGGCAGACGCAGAGTACGGTGTGGCCCGCGTCAAAGAGGCGCGGAGTGAGATACGATCCAATGTGACCGGTGCCGCCAATGACCGCAACGCGCATGGCTCCCGCTTTCGTGAGATGTTGTGCTGCTCAACA
>DATCBR010000126.1:0-4974 GCA_036511765.1 Acidobacteriaceae bacterium
CATGGGTGTGTTGATGACCTGGACGAGGTGATAGTCGTCGAAGGTGGATGACTCTTCGTCGAAGTCTTTGAACTGTGGGTCGCGATACTGGAAGGTGCGCCGGATGGGAAGATGGGTCGCCGCGTCGAGATAGACGGTGACGGCGTCGTTGGCGGCGGAGAGGACGGTGACCTGATCGACCTGGTGGCGGTCGATGAACTTCTGGCCTTCGAAGACGATCATGACGCCGGGCGCGTGGATCCAGTCGTTGACGACGGCATCGATGGAGTGATCGCGGCGGCGGTTGGATTCGTCGACAAGCTTCTGGGGCGGTTCGGTCTTGCCTTTGTACGTGACCTCGTAGCCTTTGCGGCCGACCGTCAACTGGATGACATCGATCTTCTTGCCGGGGAGAATCATGCTGCGGTCGGTGAGGAAGCCGGTGCGCTCCGCGTAGACGACGGGCGGTGTGGCGCTGGGGCGGGCGTAGCGGACGGCTTCGTGGTACTCGGAGATGTAGGGGTTGGGTTCGCCGTGGAAGAAGCTGGTGCCGCGGCCTTCGGCGGTCATTGTGGTGCGGTTGAGGAAGGCTTCGCCGCCGAGGGCCTGGACCATCTGGTCAAGCAGAGCGCGACCGTGGGCCTCGGAATCGGCGCTGGCGCCGGCGGGTGCGGCGGAGGGCAGGGAATACGCAGAATCAGCGGCCTGGGCGTGGAGGCGGGTGGGAGCGAGAAGAAGTGCGGCGAGGGCGATAGCGAGGGCGAATTTCAAGGCAGAGGATTGGACGGATGCAAGGGGGATTCGTCTGCCGCGCGAGGCGAAGGCAGAGCGCAGACACCCCCCTGGTGTGGTCGCAGAAGTAATTGGAATATGGCTGGTTGCGGAGGAATGTCGCAATTGTGGTGCAATTTGTGGCCAGCTCTCCAATGCCTGCGGAGCGGCTGACGCGACGAGGCCGAGTTGGAGATGGATCAGCATTGGTTCCTGTGCGGCTCAGTTCGATTCAGGTCCGGCCGGAGATGGCACGACGCTGCGGCGATGTTTGCGCCTTCTTTAATTGTAGATGGCGTGTCAAGGGATTTCGGCCGGCGAAGGTGAAGGGTCCACGCCGATTCTCACCGATTGCACCGAATAAGAGCGAACCGCGGATTGCACGGATGAGCGCGGATTGAATGGCGGTTGGGACTCGGGAACACAGCTCTGAATTCAGTTCATGGTGGGGTGGTCGATGTGGTCGATTTTGCATCGCGCCGGCACGGAATACGATCGGATACGGATGCGGATTGCACCCCACCCGATGCGCGCGCTTGCGCCCCCGCATGAATGGGGCACCCAAAACGAATTTCGTGGCTGACGAGCTCTGAGTTGTTGAGGAGAGAGCGATGAAGATTGCGGTGGTGATTGCGCGGGTATTGCTGGGGATTGCGTTTGTGTTTGCGGGCGTGATGAAGTTTATGCCGATGTATCCGGGGCAGATGCCTGCGGGCGATGTGGGCGTGATGATGGGCCTGATGGTGGCGCACAAGTGGATGCTGTTCTACGGGCTTGTGGAAGCGGTGAGCGGGCTACTGCTGCTGATCGGGCGGTTTGTGCCGCTTGCGCTGACGCTGCTTGCGGGGCTGCTGGTGAACATTATGCTGTTCAACGCGACGCTGTTGCTGGGCGCGCTGGAGATTTTCCTGGTGTGGGTGTATCGGGAGTCGTTCGCGGGAGTGTTTGCGGCGAAGGCGACGGTGGAAGCTTAACACGGATAAACGCGGATTGAACGGATTCTCTGGGATAAGTCGAGCGCGGATTTGCGCCGACGTTTTGTTGTGTCGGGCTTTCAGCCCTCACGATTCGTGCGATCGCCTACCTGGGCCTACCCGCTCTGCGCTCGGGATCGGCCCAGGCTGTTATGTTGTCGCGCCTTCGGCGCTTGCTTCTGTAGCGCGATCCCACCCGAGCGAAGCTTGGATGGGGCACCCGGCGGTGGCTGAGCTCCGGGTCTTTATACTTGGGAGGACATGGCGAAGATGGCAAGTGAGGCGGCGGCGGAGTTTCTGCCGGTGGACGAGCAGCTGGACCTGATTGCGAAGGGCGCGGCGGAGGTGATTCCGCCGGTTGCTTCGGACGATAAGGGTGCGCTGCGCGCGCGGCTGGCGGAGTCGAGGGCAACGGGGCGGCCGTTGCGCATCAAGGCGGGGTTTGATCCGACGGCGCCGGACCTGCACCTGGGGCATACCGTGCTGATCCGAAAGCTGCGCCATTTTCAGCAGCTGGGGCATACGGTGGTGTTCCTGATTGGCGATGCGACCGCGCTGATTGGCGATCCGACGGGGCGCAACGTGACGCGCAAGCCGATGACGCAAGAAGAGATTGAGAAGAACGCCGAGACGTACAAGGAGCAGGTGTTCAAGATTCTCGATCCGGAGAAGACGGAGGTCCGGTACAACAGCGAGTGGCTGGCGGCGCTGGGGTTCGAGGGGATGATCCGGCTGGCGGCGAAGGCGACGGTGAGCCAGATGCTGGAGCGCGAAGACTTCAACAAGCGGTTCGACCAGGAGAAGCCGATCAGCATGCATGAGCTGCTGTATCCGCTGGCGCAGGGGTATGACTCGGTGATGCTGAAGTCGGACGTGGAACTGGGCGGGACAGACCAGAAGTTCAACCTGCTGATGGGGCGCGAGCTGCAGCGCGATGCCGGGCAGCCGCAGCAGATTGTGTTGATGACGCCGATTCTCGAAGGCCTAGACGGTGTGCAGAAGATGTCGAAGTCGCTGGGCAATGCGATCGGGATCCAGGAGCCGGCGGGGGAGATGTACGGCAAGCTGATGTCGATCTCGGACGATTTAATGTGGAAGTATTCCACGCTGCTGACGGACCTCAAGGGCAGCGAGATTGACGCGATGCGCGATGAGGTGGCGCGCGGCGGACTGCACCCGATGGCCGCGAAGAAGAATCTTGCGCACGGAATTGTGCGCGACTTCCACGGCGCAGTGGCGGCGGATGCGGCGGCGGAGAGCTGGGCGCGGCAGTTCCAGCAGAAGGCCGTGAGCGAGGATGTGCCGGTGGTTAAGGTGGCAATCAGTGCTGAGGGTTTGGTCGACACGGACGGTGCGGTGAAGCTGGTGAAGCTGTTGCAGCTTGCGGGTCTGGCGGCGAGCTCGGGCGAAGCGACACGAAAGATCGCCGAGAATGCGGTGAGCGTGAACGGCGAAAAGACAAGCGCGCGCGCGATGGCGAAGAGTGCGCTGGGTGAGGCTCCGGTTTTGCGGCTGGGCAAGCGCAGCGTGAAGGTGGAGTGGGCGGAATAGAGCGGGAATCCGTGCAGCATCAACCAATGAGCGGCGGTTGGCGTCTAAGGAGAACGATGGCAATACGTGTGCGAGTTGCGGGCGCTGTGCGAGGGTGGAGCGCAGTGGGGGCGCTGTGCGCGGGCGCGGCGATGTTGCCTGCGACGGGCCTTCCGCTGCGCGCGCAGGATGCGAAGGCCATTGTGCAGCAGGCAGTAAATACGGAGCTTGAGGTGTCGCGCACGGACCGCTCGCGGTGGCGGTATCGCGAGACGGAGATGGACGGCAGCGAGTATGTCGTGGTGGAGACACAGGACGGAGAAGTAAAGCGGCACATCAAGGAGAATGGGCATCCGGCAAGCGCGGCGACGCTGCGGCAGGACGACGAGTACAACCAGCGATTCGCCCATGACTCCGCGATGCAGGAGAAACAGCGCCAGGCCGGACTGCACGACGACCGCTCCGCGACAGAGTTGCTGAACGAGATGCCGGTGGCGTTTGTGTGGAAGGTGGAGCGCGAGACGCCGGAGGAAGTGACGCTGAGCTATAAACCGAATCCCGAGTACCATCCGCCGGACATGGAGTCGCGCGTGATGGGGCAGATGGCGGGGACGCTGGTGGTGTCGAAGCCGGCGCACCGCATCAAGACCTTCAAGGGCAGGCTGACGGAGGATATTGCGATCGGATGGGGGTTGCTGGCGCGGATCCGGCAGGGCGGCACGTTTGACGTGGAGCGGCGGCAGGTTGGGCCGGGGCTATGGGCCATCATCGAAACGCATGTGCATATCGCGGGGCACGCGCTGTTCTTCAAGACGATCGGCCAGCAGCAGGACGAGGTGAAGTCGGATTTTACGCCGGTGCCGCCGGGCACAACACTGGAGCAGGCGCTCACGATGCTGACGGAGAAACGGTGACAGGCGCGGGCCTGAAGAAAGCAACGGCATGGCGCGATGCTCACCGATTGCACCGATTTCAGATTTAGATTTCAGATTTCAGATTTCAGATTTCAGATTTCAGATTTCAACGCAGGATCGAAATCGCCTGCCCGTTGAAGCGCAAGCGGTATTCTGCCAAGGATGGCGAAGACACCTTATCCACGGACCGACCGCGAGTTGCTGCGGCGCATTGAGCGCTCGGCGGGGCAGCGCGCGGGATACAAGCAACTGGTGCGCGAGCTGGGGCTGGGCGGCGGGCGCGAGCGAAGGCTGCTGCTGGATCAACTGTCACGGATGACGGCGCGCGGCGAGATCGTGAAGACAGATGCGGAGCAGTGGGCGCTGCCTGGCGCGGCGCCAGAGAAGACCGCGCGGGTCGCTTCGATCCCACTCACGCGCGATGGTGCAGCGCGTGAATGGGCCACCCGGAGTGATAGCTCGCGAGCGACGAGAGACCGATTGATTGCCGGCAAGCTCGATCTGCATCGCGATGGATATGGGTTTGTGCGGCCGAATGGAAGCGGGTCGCGCGAGGACGATCTCTTTATCCCGCCCAACGAACTGAATGGCGCGATGCAGGGCGATGAGGTGCTGGTCGACGAAGCGCCGCCGGGACGAGATGGACGGCGCAGCGGACGTGTAGCGCGTGTTCTGACACGGCGGAACCCGACTGTGGTGGGGATCTTTCATTACGCGCGCGGACGAAGAGCGAGAGGGGAGTGGAATGATGGCGGGCTGAGTGCGGTCTTCGGCGCGGCGGCGATTGCGGGCGCGAACTACGTGAC
>DATCBR010000127.1:0-7250 GCA_036511765.1 Acidobacteriaceae bacterium
CGTTCCTCTCCGAACTTTCGGAGAAGGCTGACGTGGCCATCTCGTGCTACCCGAATGCTGGCTTGCCGAATCCTCTGTCGGAGACTGGGTTCGATCTGGGGCCGGACGACATGGCTCGCTATTTGGGAGAATTTGCACACGGAGGACTGATCAACATCGCCGGCGGCTGCTGCGGCAACACGCCAGAACACATTGCGGCCATTGCCAAAGCTCTCGAAGGCCGCGCGCCGAGGCCCTTCGGTACCACGGGCGAGCAAGAGGCCACCGCATGAGCACGACCGAAGCAAGGCTTCCCAAAGAGACAAAGCCGCTGCGCCTCTCCGGCTCGCAGCCCTTTACGCAGCAGCCTGGCGTCTTCATCATGATTGGTGAGCGCACCAACGTCGCCGGGTCGCCGAAGTTTGCGAAGCTCATCAAGGAAGGGAAGTACGAAGAGGCGGTCGCAGTCGCGCGCCAGCAGGTGGAAAATGGCGCCAACGTCATCGACATCTGCATGGACGAGGGCATGATCGATGGCGTCGCCGCCATGACGCGCTTTCTGCTGCTGCTCGCGTCGGAGCCCGAGGTGGCCAAGGCCCCATTCATGGTCGACTCCTCGAAGTGGGAGGTGCTGGAGGCTGGGCTCAAATTTCTTCAGGGCAAGGGCATCCTCAACTCTATTTCTTTGAAGGAGGGTGAGGACGCCTTCCGGGCGCGTGCTCGCACCGCGCTCACGTATGGCGCGGCGATCGTCGTCATGGCCTTTGACGAGCAGGGTCAGGCGGCAACGTATGAGGACCGCATCCGCATCTGCGAGCGCGCCTACCGCATTCTCGTGGATGAAGTCGGCTTCCCGGCCGAAGATATCATCTTCGATCCGAACATCCTCACCGTCGGCACTGGCATGGAGGAGCACAACAACTACGCGGTTGACTTCTTCCATGCGACGCGCTGGATCAAAGAGAACCTGCCGCATGCCAAGGTCTCCGGGGGGGTGTCGAACATTTCCTTCAGTTTTCGCGGGAATAACAAGGTCCGCGAGGCGATGCATTCTGCGTTTCTTTATCACGCGATCGCCGCCGGCATGGACATGGGCATTGTCAACGCGGGGATGCTCGAAGTCTACGAGGAGATCGAGCCGGAGCTGAAGGAGATGGTGGAGGACGTACTTCTCAACCGCCGGTCCGATGCCACCGAACGCCTGGTTGACTATGGCGAGAGGTTGAAGGCCGTAGGTGCGGACTCTTCCGGCGCCGCAGAGAAAAAGGCGGAGGAGTGGCGCAACGGAACGGTCGAAGCGCGCCTGTCACACGCGCTGGTGAAGGGGATCGACACCTATATCGACGCAGACACCGAAGAAGCGCGCCAGAAGCTGGGCCGTCCGCTGCTGGTGATCGAAGGCCCGCTGATGGCAGGCATGGGCGTGGTGGGCGATCTCTTCGGCGCCGGCAAGATGTTCCTTCCCCAGGTGGTCAAGTCCGCGCGCGTGATGAAGAAGGCGGTGGCCTATCTCACGCCCTTCATGGAAGTGGAGAAGGCGGAGATGGCCGCCGCCGGCCAGGAGGTGCGCGCGCAGGGCAAGATCGTGCTCGCCACCGTCAAGGGCGACGTGCATGACATCGGCAAGAACATCGTTGGCGTGGTGCTGGCCTGCAATAACTACGAGGTCATCGACATGGGAGTGATGGTGCCGGCGGACAAGATTCTCGCCCGCGCCAAAGAGGTGCGCGCCGACATCATCGGCCTCAGCGGACTCATCACGCCTTCGCTGGACGAGATGGTGCACGTCGCGCGTGAGATGGAGCGGCAGCAGTTCAAAGTGCCGCTGCTGATCGGCGGCGCGACCACCAGCCGCGCGCATACGGCCATCAAGATCGCGCCGCACTACAGCCAGCCGGTGATTCACATTGTGGACGCCAGCCGCGCCGTGCCCGTCACCACCAGCTTGCTGAGCGAAGACGGCAAAGCGGACTTCGTCGAGCAACATCAGGCAGAGTACGAGGCTGTGCGCAAGTCCCACTCCGCGCCACGCCAGCCGCTACTGCCGATCGACGAAGCGCGTGCGCGCCGCACGCCTATTGAATGGCGCGCCGAGGACATTCCCAGTCCGCAGTTCACCGGCGTGCGCATACTGGATGATTTTCCGCTGGCGACGCTGGTCGAGTTCATCGACTGGTCGCCGCTCTTCCATGCGTGGGGACTCAAGGGCATCTATCCGCGGATTCTCGAAGATGCCAGGCAGGGCGCGGAGGCGAAGAAGCTCTTCGTCGATGCGAAGAAGCTCCTGGACCGCATCGTCGAAGAGAAACTCATCACCGCTCGCGGAGTCTACGGGCTGTTTCCGGCGAGCGCCGTGGGCGACGATGTCGACCTTTATGGCGATGTGGCGCGCACCAAGCCCCTCACACGCTTCCACTTCCTGCGCCAGCAGGCCAATCGCGAGGGCAGTGAGCCTTGCCGCTCACTCGTCGACTTCGTCGCCCCCAAAGACACCGGACTTGCGGACCACATCGGCGCCTTCGCTGTCACATCCGGCATCGGCCTCGATGTATTGCGCGATGGCTTCCGCGCAGCGAATGACGACTACAACGCCATCATGGCGGAGGCCATCGCCGACCGGCTCGCCGAAGCTTTCGCTGAGTGCCTGCATAAGCGTGTCCGTGTGGAGTGGGGCTATGGACGCGATGAGGGCTTGACCAACGACGACATGATCCACGAGAAATACCGCGGCATCCGTCCCGCGCCGGGCTATCCAGCCTGCCCCGACCACACGGAGAAGGGAACCATCTGGCGCTTACTCGATGTAGAGGCTGCCACGGGCATTCAAATTACAGAGTCCTTCGCCATGTGGCCTGGTTCCAGCATCAGCGGCATGTACTTCGCGCACCCGCAGGCGCGCTACTTTGCGCTGGGCAAGATCGGCCGCGACCAGGTAGAGGACTATGCTGCCCGCAAGGGCATGACGCTGGCTGAAGTCGAGCGCTGGCTGGGCCCCAACCTGAACTATGACCCTCAATGAGCGGATGCCTAATGAACTGCGCTAGAATCCGTCTAACCGACATCAATTTCAACTGCGAGCATCAACTTCCAATACGCCAATCGTGCAGCCTTCGAGGGCCCTTGTGACCGATCTCTCTCAGAACCAGACCGCTTCACACGCCGTCCTGCATGTTTGCCAGCGCGAGATGCTGCGTCCACTGCGCGATGAAGTGCTGCGCATCTCAGGTTTTCATGTCGACTCCACCCTCAAGGCCACCGAAGCGATACCGATGTTGGCCACACGCCCGTACGATCTTGTGCTCATCGATGTCGAGGGCGAACGCGGCATTCCTACCGCGGAGCATCTCTGCTCCGAGATCAAGACAGAGAAGCCTGAGCAGGTGGTCGCCTTCACCTGTAACTGGCGCGTCGCCATTCTCACCGATTGTCCGGACGACATTGTGCGCAGCGAGTTCGATCCCGCCGCCTTCGTCGCCGGAGTCCGCAAGGTGATCGAGGAACTGCGCAAGCAATAGCCGAGCTGTATCGGGAATATCTATTATTGCTTGATCGAAATGGCCTCGACCTTGTTCTCGCGCTTCGCAGCCTGCGCGCCTGGAGCCGGCGGCGCCGCGACGCACTTGGCTGCGTCCTTCGACGCACCATCACACGCCGGAAACGCTACATCCTTCTTGTCGCCGCTGGCATGGCCCGACTGCGCCTCTCTGCCGGTCGCCATCCCGGAACTCGCTTCACGCGCGGTGGTGACGGTAGCCGCGGGTTTGTCGGCAGCCTGCGCGGACTTCGCCGCAGTCTGCGCGGATGCCGGCGCCGCGAACGCCAGGGCAGCTATTGCCGCAATGCCGAATTGCTTCATGGGGAGTGTCATGGGGCCGCCTTTTCGGAGCCGTATGCCCAGTGCACATCCTGCTCGTCGCCTGGGCGTGGCTCTGCAACCTGACCAGTACATGCTCCTGGGCACACGATGGTCGATACAACTTTGGCGTAACGTTTCCGCGCTCGCTCTGCAATTTGCCCATGCTCTGTGACTGTGTTACTACTAAGTTATTCCAGTCTGCCTCGGCAGATTTGAATTTCATGCAGAGTGGCTGAGGGACGAGCCCAGCGACGCCACGACAACCGGACAGAACACAGTACCGGTGTCAACTCTCTCCTGGCTGGCCATTAGGCTACGCAGGGAACATGAGATTCGGACTACGCAGCGAAGCTGCTGCTGCACCCGCAAGTCTCCTTTCCTCGCGCTCCCGGCAATCCAACAGAGAGTTATACGTCGCGGTAGCGCTCCTCCACCTGAGGAGAGGTTCGCGATGGAGTATTCCTGTTCCGCTTACGAATTGGCCTGCAACGAGTGCGGCCGTCGATTCGGCAACCGTCCGCTCTCCGGTTGCCCAGAGTGTCTGGGACCGCTTGAGATCGCCTACGATCTTGAGTCCGCGCGCGGCGAGTTCACACGCAAGTCTATCGAGAGCGGTCCTGCCAGCATCTGGCGTTATGCGCGGATGCTGCCGGTGCCGGAGGGCTATCAGCCCGATCTACCTGTTGGTTTCACTCCGCTGGTCCGCGCCTCGCGTCTCGGCAAACGCATCGGCGCTGAGAATCTTTACGTCAAGAACGATGCTGTCTGCTTCCCCACGCTGAGCTTTAAAGACCGCGTGGTTGCTGTAGCGCTTGCGAATGCGCGCAAGTTCGGCTTCGACACGGTTGGCTGCTCTTCAACAGGCAATCTCGCCAACTCGGTGGCCGCGCAGGCTGCGCGTCTCGGCATTCAGGCCTGCATCCTTGTCCCTGCCGATCTGGAGCCCGCGAAGATCCTCAACACGCTGGTCTATGGAGCACGCCTCATCCGCATCGACGGCAACTACGACCACGTCAACCGTCTCTGCACGCTCATTGCCGATGAGTACAACTGGGGCTTCGTCAACGTGAACCTGCGGCCCTATTACGCTGAAGGTTCCAAGAGTGTCGGCTATGAGATCGCCGAGCAGCTCGGCTGGCGTCTGCCGGACAATGTCGTCGTCCCCATGGCCGGCGGCAGTTTGATCCGCAAGATCCGCAAAGCTTTTCAGGAGCTTGTCTATCTCGGCCTCGTCGATGCGCCAGCGCGTCCGGTGCGCTTCTTCGGGGCGCAGGCCACCGGCTGTTCGCCCATCACAACTGCGGTGAAGCAGGGAGCTGAGGACATTGTTCCGCAGCGGCCCAACACCATCGCGCGTTCGCTGGCCATCGGCAATCCTGCCGACGGCCCGGCAGCGGCGAAGATGATTCGCCAGGACGGCGGCTGGGCCGAAGATGTAAGCGATGTCGAGATCGTGAGCGGCATGCAGGAGCTCGCGGAGACAGAGGGCATCTTTACGGAGACTGCCGGCGGCGTCACCACAGCGGTCACGGCGCGCCTCTATGCGCACGGTCGCATCGCGCATGGTGAGACCACCGTCGCGGTGATTACAGGCAACGGCCTGAAGACGACCGATGCTCTTGCAGGCCGCTACGATCACCTCGATGCGCGCGCCATCCGTCCGCGCCTCGCCGATTTCGCCGAATATCTGCGCTCGCTCGAAGGCGAGCGTAAACCCGCAACACATGAACCTGAGTTCGCCACAGCAGGAGACTGACTTGTCCATCAAGATCGTTTTACCCACCGCATTCACCCGCCACACCGAGGGCAAAAAGCAGTTTGATTCGACCGCGACAAACCTGCCCGCGCTACTGAATGAGATCGACCAGACGTTTCCTGCGCTTGCCACACAGATCAAAGACGAGAATGGCAAGCTGCGGAAGTTCATCAACATCTACATCAACGATGAAGACATCCGCTTTCTGGGCGGCGACAGCTACGCATTCCAGGATGGGGACGAGGTCATGCTGATTCCATCGATCGCGGGCGGCTGTAGTTCGCGCTAAATTCAACCGCGCACGCAGAGGGTCCGAGCGTTATCTGCCCGCCAGGTGAACCCTTTTTTGGAGTAACTCTAAAAGAATGTGGTGAGAAGGCAACTATGACAGGGCATCTCGACTCCAATCCACACAGTACTCAGTGCGATAACGCGCGCACAATTCGCTCGAAAGAAGGCGGTGTTGCCATGTTTCTGATACTTGCTATAGTTCTGGTTGTGATGTGGCTCGGCGGGTTCCTGATGTTTCACACGGCAGGTTTCCTGATCCACCTGCTCTTGCTGTTTGCAGTCATCTCGCTCGTCATGCACTTTGTTACTGGGCGAAGGGCCGCCTAGCCGCAACAGGCTGCGGTTTCGCGCAAATGGAATAGGCCGGCATTGGCGCCGGCCTACTTCGTCGTTTGGGCTTGCTACTGATGCGCGACAGGGTGTGTTGCGGGAAGCGCCGGAGGGAGCACTCCGGCAAGCGCAGCCGGGGTCTCTTCGGCCAGCTCCGGCAGCTTTTCCTCGAGCGCGATCTGAAGCACTTCGTCCATCTGTCCGACGAAATGGAGTTTCATCTCAGACTTCAGCAGCTCGGGCATCTCGACGATGTCCTTGCGGTTATCTTCGGGAACAATGACCTCGAAGATTCCGGCGCGATGGGCTGCCAGCAGCTTCTCCTTCAGCCCGCCGATTGCAAGCACCTTGCCGCGCAGCGTAATCTCGCCTGTCATCGCAATGTCGCGCCGCACCTTCACCTTGGTCAGCGCACTGGCCAGCGCCGTCGCCAGGGTGATGCCGGCACTCGGGCCATCCTTTGGAATGGCGCCTTCCGGCACATGCACATGGATATCGACGTGCCTGTAGAACTCTCTGTTCAGTCCCAGGTGTTGTGCGCGGGAACGTATGTAGCTGAGCGCAGCCTGGGCCGACTCCTGCATCACTTCGCCCAACTGCCCGGTTGTCGTCAACTTGCCCTTGCCGTCCAGCACCTGCACCTCGGTCTGCAGCAACGTGCCGCCCACCTCCGTCCAGGCCAGGCCAGTGACCAAGCCGATCTCGCTCTTATCGTGCACCTGTGAGTCGCGGAACTTTTCCACGCCCAGCAGTCCGTGGACGTTTTCCCCGGTCAATTCTTCGCGATGCTCCGGGCCGGATTGGACAACCTTGCGCGCGACCTTGCGGCAGACATTGCCGATCTCGCGCTCCAGATTGCGCACCCCTGCCTCGCGCGTGTACTTGCGGATAATCTCGCGCAGTGCATCGTCCGTGAAGCTGATCTGCTTCTCCGATAGGCCGGTGCCTACGCGCTGCTTCTTTACCAGGTACTGGCGCGCGATCTCCAGCTTCTCCAGCTCCGTGTAGCCATGCAGCCGCAGGATCTCCATGCGGTCC
>DATCBR010000128.1:0-15942 GCA_036511765.1 Acidobacteriaceae bacterium
GAGCGCGCTGACGGATTGGGCCGGCATTATCGTTCTTGCGCTGGCGCTGAGCGTGCTCTCGACCCTGGGCGAGCCATTTACCAACGCCTACAGCCGGGCGATGGAGCACGACGCTGATGTCTACGGGCAGGAGGCGGTGCATGGCATCGTCGCCGGTCCACAGAGTGTTGGGCAGCGATCGTTCGCGGACTTGGGCCGGAATGCGCTGGACGATCCCACGCCGCATCCCGCATTCGAGTGGTGGTTCGACACGCATCCGACGATTCGGTTCCGCGCTGCGTTTGCGCGGGCTTACGATCCGTGGGCAGCGGGTGAGCGGCCAAGGTATTTTCGACCGTGATGCCCGTTTGAAGTAGGAGTGATCCCAAGACCGTAGAATGCAGGGTGGGAGCGTGCGAATGGGCGCGGAGTGTCTGTTTTGCAGGATCATAGCGGGGTCGATTCCGGCGAAGCGCATCGATGAAGACGCGCAGTGCCTCGCCTTTGCCGACATCAATCCGCAGGCGCCGACCCACGTACTGGTGGTCCCCAAAGAACATATTGCTTCAACCGCGCACGCTGAAGAAGTACATGGCCCGCTGCTGGGACACCTGATTGCGAAGGCAGCGCAGATTGCGCGCGATGCCGGGCTGAAAGACGGATACCGGCTGGTGATCAACACCGGCGAGGATGGCGGACAGACCGTCGACCATCTGCATATACACGTTCTGGGTGGGCGGCAGATGCATTGGCCGCCGGGATAGCGGATTTTGGAGGAAGCGCGTTTGGCCATCGAATCCGCAGCGAACCAGTTTGAAGACGCCGCAGTCGCCGAGGCGGGGCCAACCTCCGCCTCATCGCTGCCGCTGTGCGTGGACCTCGACGGAACGCTGGTCAAGTCCGACACGCTGGTGGACACGGTGCTGGTGCTCGCTCGACAGGACCCTGCGGCGGTGTTGCGCTTTCCGGCGTGGATGGCGCAGGGCAAAGCAGCGTTCAAGCGCAGGGTCTCGTCGCTGGCGGAGCTGGACGTGGAACGGCTGCCCTATAACGGGCCTCTGCTGGAATATCTGCGCGAGGAGCACGCGAAGGGACGCGAGATATGGCTGGCGACAGGCGCGGATACTTTGCTGGCCGAACGCGTGGCGGAGTACCTCCGTCTCTTCACCGGCGTGCTGGCCTCTGACGGCGAGGTAAACCTGACAGGCAAGAACAAGCTGGCAGCCTTTGAGCAGCGGTTTCCGCAGGGCTTCTGCTACATCGGCAATGCGCGTCCGGACATCCCGCTGCTGGCAGCCTGCGTGATGCCGATGGTGGCCAATCCGCATCGTGCGCTGAACGCAGGATTACGCGCCGCGCGCGTAACTCCGGCGCGGACCTTCGCCGATTCGGTCTCGCCGGCAAAGGCGTGGGTGAAGGCCATCCGGCTGCACCAGTGGACGAAGAACACGCTGATTTTCTTGCCGCTGCTGCTGGCGCATCAGCGCGCCGCCGGACCGGTAGTGGCAACGTTCATGGCGTTCTTCAGCTTTGGCTTTGCGGCGTCGGCGACTTATATCGTCAATGACCTGCTGGATCTCGAGGCCGACCGCCACCACGCGCGCAAACGGCGCAGGCCGTTCGCTGCCGGCGATCTCTCGCCCATCGCCGGCGTGCTGACGTCGCTGCTCTTCTTCGCCGCGTCGCTGGCGCTGGCGATCGCGCTGCCGCATGTGCTGGGCACGCCCTCACCGCAGGTCTCGGCTCAAGGCCCGGCATTTCTCGAATGGCTGGCGCTGTATGTGGTCGTAACCATGGCCTACTCGCTGCGGCTGAAGCGCATGGCGCTGGTGGACGTGATCGTGCTCTCCGGGCTGTACACCATCCGTCTGCTGGCCGGCTCAGCCGCGGCGGAGGTGCCGATCTCGCCCTGGCTGGCGGCGTTCAGCATCTTCTTCTTCCTCTCGCTGGCGTTCGTCAAGCGCTTCTCTGAACTGGAAGCGATGCTCGAGGGCACGGAAGCTCCCGCAGCCGTCGCAGTGAAGGGCCGCGGCTATCGCGTGTCCGACCTGGAGCAGGTGCGCAGCTTCGGCACGGCCAGCGGTTGCGCGTCCGTCGTGGTGTTTGCGCTGTACATCGGGCTGAATGAGGCCGCGCGAGAGCTGTATCCGAACTACGGACGTCTATGGCTTCTGGTGCCGGTGCTGCTGCTGTGGCTCTTCCGGCTATGGCTACTGGCCTCGCGCGGAGAGCTGCACGAGGACCCAGTCGTCTATGCCATCACCGACAAACGCAGCCTGATGTTGGGCACGCTGGTGGTCGGGATCATCGTGTCGGCCGCGCTGTAGGGCCGCGATACACTGGTTCGAGTTCAGAAAGAGAAGAGATAACGGCGCTGCGCCGCGAAGCTGCGAATGAACGACGACATCCCTCAACTGAAGACCTACGAAGATGCCTCGCTGGATGCGGCATTTGCCATGCTGCGCGACGAGGTGCGCGCGGAGACGGCCCGCGGCATCGACGCTGAAGCCTTCCGGCTGCGCTGGCTGGGGCGCAAACAAGGCCGTCTGAAGCTGGTAAGCGATGCATGGCTGAAATCCGCGCCGGCAGAGGCACGCAAGCCGCTGGGTATGCGCTTCAACCAACTGAAGCAGGAGATCGAAGCCGCGCTGGAGACTGCCGCCGCCGCGCCTGCGCGAGGAGCACTTGCAGGCATCGACATTACGCTGCCCGGGGCCATACGCGCTCCCGGCGTCGAGCATCCGCTGATCAAGACCATGCACGAAATCGTGCGCGTCTTCCATCAGCTTGGCTACTCAACAGCGCTGGGACCGCAGGTGGAGACGGACTTCCACAACTTCGAGGCGCTGAACTTTCCGCCTAACCATCCCGCGCGCGACACGCAGGACACTTTGTTGGTAGCCGGTCAGAATGACCGGCCTGCGCCAGCCAGGCTGCTGATGCGCACGCATACCTCTCCGGTGCAGATCCGCACCATGGCTGCCGAAGAGCCGCCACTGCGCATCGTCGTCCCGGGCAAGGTACACCGCAATGACGCGGCGGACGCGACACACTCGCCCGTCTTCCATCAGGTGGAAGGCCTTTGCGTGGACGCCGACATCACCTTCTCCGACCTGAAGGGCACGCTCGACCACGCGATGAAGGCGCTGTTCGGTTCGGATGTGAAGACGCGCTTCTTTCCCAGCTTCTTCCCGTTCACGGAGCCGAGCGCTGACGTACAGATCAGCTGCATTTTCTGCGGCGGCAACGGCTGCCGCAAGTGCAAGCACTCCGGCTGGATTGAGCTGCTCGGCTGTGGCATGGTCGATCCTGCGGTCTTCGCCAGCGTCGACGAGCTGCGGGTGGCGCAAGGCAAGTCACCAGCTTATGACTCGCGCAAGATCAGCGGCTTCGCCTTTGGCATGGGCGTAGAGCGCATTGCCATGGTCCTGCACGGCGTCTCTGAGATTGGGCTGTTTTATTCAGGCGACATGCGCTTCCTGGAGCAGTTCGCGTGAACATACTCACCCAATGGCTGCGGCATTATGTGCCTGCGCTCGCGGTCTCCGACCGCCAACTGGCGGATGACCTGACGTTGCGCGGCATAGCGGTCGAGGGCGTGCATCCTCTCGGTGAAGGCAAAGGCCATCTCTTTGAGATGGACATCACCACCAACCGCGTCGACGCGATGAACCACTACGGCATCGCGCGCGAGGCCGCCGCAATCTATGGATTGGAGCTGAAGCCGCTCGATATCGCACTGCCTATGGCTGCGGCAACCACCAGGCCCTTTTCCGTCGAGATTGCAGCGCCTGACCTCTGCGGCCGCTTCACCGCAAGAGTTTTGCGCGGCGCCATGATCGCGCCATCCACCGGCCTGGTCGCCGAATATTTTTCGCTGCTTGGATCCAAGCCAATCTCGAACGCTGTCGACGCATCGAACTTCGTGCTCCAGGGCATGGGGCACCCGACGCATGCGTTCGATCTCGACAAGATTGAGGGCGGCATCGTCGTCCGCCTCGCGCATAAAGGAGAGAAGCTGAAGCTCCTCGATGGCACCGAGCGCACACTCGAAGCCGACGATCTCGTCGTCGCCGACCACGCGAAGGCGCTGGGCCTGGCCGGCGTGATGGGCGGCTGGGACACGATGATCACGCCGCAGACGAAGAACATCCTGATTGAGTCGGCATGGTTCGATCCGGCGAGTGTGCGGCGCAGCTCCAGGCGGCATGGACTGCATACGGACGCGTCGCACCGCTTCGAGCGCGGCGCGGACTTCAACGCCTGCCCTGTCGCAAATGCGCTGGTCGCGAAGTTGATTCTCGAGTCCGGCGGCGGTTCCATCGAAGGCGAGCTGATCGATGTCGTCGTCCCGGAGATTGCGGCGAAGACCGCCGGGCGTGCGGCGATCAGCGTGTCTGTCCCCGAGGTGAAACGGATTCTAGGGACTACTGCGCAGGGCGAAGAAGAGATAACTTCCTCGCTGGTGAAGCGCACGCTCACAGCTCTCGGATGCGAGCTGCGCGACAGCAGCGCAGAGCAGTTTGAAGCAAAGCTGCCGAGCTGGCGCCTCGACCTCGAGCGCGAGATCGACCTGATCGAAGAGGTCGCCCGCGTCTACGGCTATAACCGCTTTGCGAACACGCTACCCACTCCAATGCCCGTGACCGCGCATCCGCGCGCCGCAAAAGAGGCCGCGGTGCGCGCCCGGCTGCTGGCGCTGGGGTATTCCGAGGCGATCTCCTCGAGCTTTGCCTCGGAGGCGGAGGGTGCGATCTTCGCCGGAGTGCGTGGACAGATTGCGCTCGAGAACCCGCTGAGCGAAGAGGCGCGGCTGTTGCGGCCCTCGCTGGTTCCGGGGATGCTCACCATGCTGGCGCACAACCTGAACCGCGACGTGCGCGAGGCGCGGCTGTTTGAGCAAGGCGCAGTCTTCGGCGGATCGCAGGAGCAGGTGTTTGAAACAGAGAGCCTGGCGATAGGGTTGACCGGAGAACTCGCCGCTACGCCGCTCCACGGCGCGAACGACGCGGGTATCTACGAGTTGAAGGGTCTGGTCGAATCTTTGCTCAGCCTCTTCGCCGCATCGGCGGACCAACTGAGTGTGTGCGCGGCGGAAAAGGCCATGTTCGCGGCGGACGCGCCGCAGTGGATTGAACCTGGCCGCGGCGCGACCGTAACACTGGAAGGCAACGCGGTCGCCTGCTTCGGCGAGCTGGCCGCGAGTGAACGAGAGGCGCACAAGCTGCGCCAGCCAGTCTATCTCGCCGAGATTGACCTGGAGACGCTGTACGCGCTGCCGCTGAAACGGGCAACTGCGCGCGAACTCTCGCGCTACCAGGCCGTCGAGCGAGATTACTCCTTCACATTTCCCGATGCGATGCAGTGGGGCAGGATTGCGCGCACGATTGAGGCGCTTGCGATCTCGGATTTGGTGCGGCTTGCGCCCGTGGAGGTCTTCCGCGACGCGAAGGCCGCAACTGTGCCAAAGGGCCACCATGCTCTGCTGCTGCGCTGCGTCTTCCAATCCCATGAGCGCACATTGCGCGAGGAAGAGCTGGCCGCATGGTCCGCGAAGATCGTCGAAGCGCTGACGGCGCTTGGCGGAGCGATGCGCGCGTAGCTGCGGCGGTGCTATCATTGCTTGCATGGCAACGCTGCACATCCGCGATCTGAAGGAAACAGTGAAGGAGAAGTTGCGTGTGCGGGCCGCGCGGAACGGGCGTTCGATGGAAGCCGAGGCGCGCGAGATTCTGGAAGACGCGACCAACAGGCGGGAGACGCAGGAGCATGTCTACCACCGGATACGACGTGCGGTGGCGAAATACGGTCCGATGGATCTGGAGATTCCTCCACGCGAACCGGCGCGGGAGCCGCCCACGTTCGACTAGCTCTCGATGATTGTCCTCGACACCAATGTGATCTCCGAGATGACGCGCGAGCGGCCCGATCCGATCGTATCGGCATGGCTGCTGCGGCAACCAAGCCCAGTTCTTTACACCACTTCGGTCACGGTTGGCGAGGCGCTTTATGGACTTGAAATCATGCCCGCCGGAAGACGACGGGAGCGTCTGACACGGATCACCCTCGACGTATTTGACGTTGAATTGCGCGGAAAAATTCTCCCTTTCGACGAACACGCTGCGCGACACTATTCGAGGACATTGGCCTCCCGTCGGCGCGAAGGCAAGCCGATCTCCGCCTTCGACGCACAGATCGCGGCGATCACGCTGGCTGCGGGAGCGTCGCTGGCAACGAGAAACGTGGCTGACTTTGAAGGCTGCGGAGTGAAGCTGATCGATCCATGGAAAGCAACAGATTAGCTGTGTGGAATAAACAAAAGCCCGGCGCGATGCCGGGCTTCTGTCGTTTGGCTTGCTTGTCTGGAGACCAGAGCTAGAACCGGATACCGAACTTGATTGGGATATAAGAGGTGCGGTTGCTGTTGGCCGGATAGTAGTTGTAGCCCCCATAGGTCGCGCCAAACGTCGATACATTCTGCGCGGTAACTCCGACGCGTGGTTGGTTATCGATCAGGACGTACCGCGCTTCGGCATACAGTTTTTCATTTGAAAATCTGGAGAACTTCCAGGTCAGCCCAAGTCCTGCATTCCCGCCAAAGGCGTTGCTGGTGTAGTGGTCGATAACCTGGTCGGCCTGATACTGGTAGCAGGAAAAATAATCGCAATACTGGCCAACCGAGGGCACGGTGAAGTTGGTTACCTTGTGGTAAAAGCCCGCGCCGACGACAGCATAGAGACCAAGCGATCCTTCCGTCGGCACTGTAAAGGTTGGGTCAACCGTCAAAGACCAGACGTGGTTGTTCCCATCAAGGTTGCTAATGATGCTGCAGTTGCCGGCATTCTGCTGCGCCGGAGTGCAATAGTAGTTGTAGGCATACTCTTGGTTGTTGATCGTCGAACTTTGCAGACCGAAGTGGTCGTAGTCGAACTGCAGCAGCACGGCGAGGGCCTTCGAGAAGTTGCGCCCTCCACCGACCTGAAGTCCCCAGCTGGGCGTCTCGTACTTATGCGTATTCCCGACCGGCAGGCCAAGGCCGCCGCCCACCATGCCAGTCCACTTGGACGAGCCGTCCGGATTGGTGTTTTTGTCGGAATAATTGGGACGGCCATAGCGGCGGCGCGGAGGCGGCTGCGAGGATTTGAGATCGAAGTGCCCCAATGCCGAGCCATCGATCAAAGCGTCGACATCCGCCGAAGACGAGGAAGAGCTGGACGAGCTGGAAACCATACCTGCGAACGGATTGGCGTAGGCGGACGCGACAAAGGGCGACCGCCCAAAGCCGGCGGTCGTGGAAGCGGCCGACTGGGCGTGCATCACGGACGCCGCTCCGGCGAGAACGAAGCTGAGGGCCGCAACGCGGCACGATAAACGGAAGAAAGTTTGGTGACTCTGCATTTTTCGACGACTCCTGGGGTTGCAGACTGCTATGTGGTCTTTCCTAACACGAACCGGTTTAATTTGTTGCGGCCGTCTTGCCGCCTGACCGTGCAAACGCTGTTTCAAGATAAGACGCACAAGCCGCCCATTTGGATCGCTCCCCCGGTCGTTTGCTGGAAAAAGCGCATCGCTAAAACCCGACCCACCCTCCGCAGCGCGAAGGATGGGCCATCCCAACTTCTTTGGGAGTTAGTGGATGTCGAACTGCTCCGGGTGCAGGCTGGGATCGCTCTTCACCAGGATGGTCTTGCCCGCCATCTCCTCCATCTCCTGCAGCCACTTTGAGCCCGAGCTCTTGAGCTGCTTGACGACCTCCGGATGCACACGAAGCATGATGTCGCCGCGCTCCAGGTGCTTGTGCATCTTGCGCATCTCGACATAGATGTCGTTGCAGACGGTGACCGGCGACTTGACCATGCCGGTGCCGGTGCAGATGTTGCAGGTCGTCGACAGGGTACGCTCCAGCGATTGCTTGACGCGTTTGCGCGTGATGGCTACCAGCCCAAAGTCGTTGAACTGGAGGACCTTCGATGGCGCGCGGTCGTTCTTCAGCTCTTCTTCCAGCGCGGCCATTACACGGTTGCGGTTCTTGCGCTCATCCATATCGATGAAGTCGATGATGATGATGCCGCCAAGGTCGCGCAGCCGGATCTGGCGGACGATCTCCGGGATGGCATCGAGGTTGGTCTTGACGATGGTGTCTTCGAGCCGCGCCGTCTTGCCGACGTACTTGCCGGTATTGATGTCGATGGCGACCAGCGCCTCAGTCTGGTTGATGACGATCGACCCGCCGGACTTGAGCCACACCTTGCTGCGCAGCGCCTTGTTGATCTCCTCGGTGATGCCGAACTGCTCAAACAGCGGCGTCTCCTTGAGGTAGAGCTTGACGCGGCGGATGAGCGAGGGCTGGAAGCGCTGCAGGAAGCGCAGCACGCGCTCGTACTCTTGCTCAGTGTCCACCCAGATGGCGGAGAAGTTGTCCGTCACCTGGTCGCGCAGGACGCGCTCCACCAGATTGAGGTCGTGATAGATCAGCGCAGGCGATTTGGAGGATTCGCTGCGCGCCTTGATGTCCGCCCAGAGGTTCAGCAGGAAGCGCAGGTCGCTGCGCAACTCCTCTTCGCTGGCGCCCTCGGCGGCGGTGCGCACGATGAAGCCGCCGGTGGCGTCGCCCTTCTCGCTCAGCAGAATTTCCTTCAGCCGGCGGCGCTCGCCATCGGACTCGATCTTGCGCGAGACTCCCGTGTGGTTCACCGTAGGCATGAAGACCAGGAAGCGGCCCGGAAGCGCGATGTGCGACGTGATGCGCGCGCCCTTCTTGGCAATGGGCTCCTTGGCAATCTGAACGAGAATCTCCTGGCCGGGCTTCAGCAGGTCGCTGATGGCGGGAAGGTTCGTGGTCTGCGCGGAGGCGCGGCTGCGACGGTCGCCGTGCCCGGGGCGTCCGCGCCCACGGCCACGATCGCGATCGCGATCTCCACGGCGGCCATCGCGGCGCCCGCGGCCACCGGAGTCGCGATGGCGGCCGGGATCAGAATCGCGACTGGGACTGTGACCCTCCGTCTTCCCCTCGGCATGGCCTTGCTGGGACCCGCCGAAGTTTGCCTCATCGGTCTCAACCGCGCTGAAGGATTCTTCGCCGGACTCTGCGCGCTCGAACGCATCGGAGAAGGTCGCCTCCGGTGCCTCCTCGCCGTCCGCTCGCTGGAAGCTATCGGCATCGTCTTCGTCGTCTTCCTCGTCTTCTTCGTCCAGCTCGTCCTCTTCCAGCAGGTCTTCCTCGAAGTCATCGTCCTCGTCCAGCTCGTCCTCGTCATCGATTTCAGGCTGCGTGCGCGTGATCTGGTCGATGGACATCTCGCGCAGCATGGTGCCCAGATCGGCCGCGCCCTCAAGCGTCTCCTCGTCTAGATCGTCCAGATCGTCCAGCTCTTCGATGGAGCTGGCCTGAAGCGCCGGAGCGACGGTCTCCTGTTCGTGGAGCATCTCCTCGTGGACCGGGGCGGCAGGCGCCGCGAGCTCCGGCTCTGCGTCAGAATGCATCTTGCCCGCGGCGGAGATGGAAGTGACATCGTGGGTCGTCGCTTCTTCGGCGAAGACCGCAGCGGTGGCAGGATCTTCAGCCTCGTGCTCCAGCACCGGCGCGCTCTGACGGAACTCGCTGGGCGGAACGGGGTCCACGCGGTAGGAGGCAGAGGCCTCAGTGGGCTCGTACTCGGTCTCGACATGGGGTGTTGCCGCATGCACACCGGCAAAGTCGTCCATCGGCGGCTCAGTATTCGGCGCCGCTTCCGCCTCGGGAACCACAGGAGTCTTTACCGCGGCAAATTCATCGGCGCGCGGGTTGCGTTCACCGGAGCGGGGACGTTCGTCGGAACGGCCACGTTCGTCACGGCGGCCGCCACGCCCGTCGCGGTCACGCCGCGGACCTCTGCCTGCATCAAATCCTGCTCCGCGGTCAGACCTCTGCGGTTCTGCCCCGCGCGATTGTGGCCCACGCGGACGAATGGTCTCCCCGGGCAATACGCTGCCGCCGTCCCAGCCCTCGGCCAGCGTGTAGAGCGTCGCCGGGGGCGCAAGGGGCGTAGGGTTCGGGACGGACAGGCCGGAGTTCGTGGAAGCGCCAGAGACTGATGCTTCCCCCTCGGACTGCTCCCCTCCCGTGCGGTGCCGCGCCAGCGATTCGCCGGGAAGCACGAAGATTTCGCTGCCGTCAGCAGGCGAGTCATACGCGTTCTCAAGAGGGCCGGTACCGGAGGGAGCATCGCCTGCGCCGTAACGGTCGCGGCGAGGCTCAGAACCACGCGGAGCGCGAGGACTGGAGTCGGCGCTGCGCGGTTCGCGTCCCTGATCACGCCCCTCACGACGCGGCTCGGCCGTACGGCCTTCGCGACCTGGACGTCCCTGATCGCGGCGATTGCGCCCGCCACTCTGGTCGCGGTCACCGCGCTGTTCGCGGTCGGCAGGCCGAAACTCGGGGCGCGCCATCTCCTCGAAGGAAGGCTCTGAAGAGGCGCTGAAATCGGCGGAATTCGACTCGTCCTCGAAGACATCCTCAGCCCCGGCCACTCCTTCCGGAGCCGATTGCGCTGTGCCCTCCTGCGGCTGGTCGGTACGGCTGCCGCCACGACCCCGGCGGCGTCCGCGACGGCCGCGCCAGCGGCGTCCACCCTCGGCCGATCCTTCTGCGCCGCTCTCCGGCTGGCCCTCTGCGGCGTGGCCCTCACTAGGCGCAACCACATGCTCAGCGTCATCGTAGGATGTCTCGCTGGACGCCGACTCCGGCGACGCATGTTCCGGCTGGGACGGATTGCCGTTTCGCTCGCCGCGACTCCTGTCGCGTCCGCCACGACGGCCACGGCCGCGGTCACTGCGCGGACCGTCACTGCGCGGGCTTTCGCTACGGGGACCCTCGCTGCGCGGGCCGCTCTCGGAGCGCTCGCCTCCATTGCGATTACCGGCCGGGGCTGTGTCAAACTCCTCGGAGTCAGGCGCCTCTTCCAGGAAGTCCGTGATGTAGAGGAACGCGTCGCGCTCCAGGCCAATCTCCACAAACGACGATTGCATGCCCGGCAGCACACGCGTTACGCGTCCGTTATAGATGGAGCCGGCGAGGGTGTACTCGTTCTCGCGCTCGTAGTAAATCTCGGCGAGGGCTTCGTCCTCGACGATGGCAAGCCGCGTCTCATGCGGCGTGCTGGAGATGTAAATTTCCTTCGACATGGTTCCTGCTTTCTGCCCGTCCCGGTTTTAGGAACCGGTCGGGCGGCAGGCCATGGCGGTGGAACGGGAGCGCGAGTCTAAACGGCGCTCACCGCAGGTGCGGACAGGGATGGGAACGAGAAGCCGAAGGGCGCCAACCTGCGCGGGACAGCCGGGCCGAAGAGGCCTGAATGTCCTTTGCCGCCGGCGCCGGGTGGCGCGATCTGGCTGAATTCAAAGCGGATCGGTGTCACTGGGGAGGCTTCGAGCAGAGTCTGCGGTGCGGAATCGGTGACCAGAGCAGCCTGGGCAGTTGCCCTGGGCGCGGCCGTTTGCCGTCCGGATGCAGTCATTCCCTTACTAACCTGTCCGGCCAACGGATTCGATCCTTCGCCTGGCCGGCCTTTATCTAAAGTCTTCTAAAACCTGGGCTGCGGTCCCGGCGCCTGTGCGCCAACGGGAGCGGGCCTACCAAAAATGCCGGCCGTGTTTGCAGCCGGATTAACCTTAGTATGCACCAAAACGCTGCGGCGCGCTCATCCCAACCCCTGTTGATCCCGTGCGCTTCCGGGTTCGGGAGAGGTTTTACGCGAGAAGGTGGGTTGCCTCCCGGCAGATTTGCCGGTGATAGAGTCACCCCATGCGAACCAACCGCTCCGCCCCGCCCTGTCCAGTTATTCCGGTGCTTGTCTACCCCGACCCCGCTGCAGCCGCAAACTGGCTGAGCAAGGCATTTGGTTTCACCGTCCGGCTGCGCATCGCGAATCACCGCATCCAGATGAAGGCCAGGTATCAATGTGGAAGCCGGCTGCTTCGCCATCGCTGAGGGCAGCGCCATCCCCAACGGCTCGCAGACCGTTCAGGTCCGCATCGAGGACGCCATCGGCCACTGCGACCGCGCACGCCGGAACGGCGCGGCCATCCTCACCGAACCGACCGACCATCCCTACGGCGAGCGCCAGTACAACGCCCGCGACTTCCACGGCCATCGCTGGGACTTCACCGAAACCATCGCCGACGTCGCCCCGGAGGACTGGAGCGACGGCGCATTTCATCTGGAGTAGCTGTGCAGCTGACTACCGCCTAGTCCCGATCACTCCCGTACACCGG
Source organism: Acidobacteriaceae bacterium (assembly GCA_036511765.1). Lineage (GTDB taxonomy): Bacteria > Acidobacteriota > Terriglobia > Terriglobales > Acidobacteriaceae > Edaphobacter. Next base: position 12,232 of record DATCBR010000128.1, read on the forward strand.
GATCTGCTGCTGCACGCGATACGCGATGCTGGCCGCACGCGCCGTAAAGTCGGACTGCGCATAGCGCTGCTTCATCTGTGCCGCCAACCCCTGCGCCGCGTCGGCAGCATGCTGGCTGCGGCCCTTGTCCTCCTGCACCAGATACATCTCCACCAGAACGCCTTCGCGATACGTTGCCTCATACAACGCCTCGGCTGCCTTGGGTGAATCCGGGTAGCGCTCGGCGTACTTCTCGTAAAGACCGGCTTCCATCTCCGGACATTTCGGCAGCCCCTGCCAGTCGCCGCACAGCTTGTTGTCCAGCAGGTCATACGCGGCGAGTGCGGCTTGTTTCGCCCCCGGATAGGTCTTCATCACCTTGTTCAGGTCGCCGTCATAAATCTGCGGCCGCAGATACGACTCCTGCTCCTTCGCTGAGGGCAGCGTGCGGATGTCCGCCTTGTCAATCTGCCAGCGAATATCCGCCGCGCGCCAGGCCGCCTCCGCCGCCAGCGGGGAGTCCGGGAAGTACGCCGCCACGCGCTTGTACAGCAGATGCGCTGCCTGTGCCGCGTTCTTCGGCGCATGCGGCGCGCTGGCCTGCTCCTCCAGGTTGGCCGCCGTGCCGAACAGGATAGCGTCCCCATTCGGCGTCACGGGAGACACGATGCCCTTGTCCTTGATCCAGCCTGACATCGGCGGCGTCGCATCGTCGCCAAACTCCGGCGCATCGTCGCCCTGGTACTTCTCGTCGTCCGCGTCGGTATTGGCAAAGACGCGTGCCCAACTGCCGTTCCGCTGCGAGACGACCACCTCATGTCCGATGGTCACCTCCGTGACATGGCTGGAGCTATCATCCGCCGCGACATACACGATCGCCGGATGGATCATGGTCGCCTTCGCCGAGCGGTCATAACCGGACTGGTTGTCCTTGCCCTTCTTCTGCGCGCTCCCTGCGCCTGCGCTGAGCAGCAGCCCAAAGCAGAGAGCGGCAGTCGCCATCCACGTTCGTCGCATCCCCATAGCAGCTATTAGACTCCCGCGGCGGCTTCGGCGGAAGCGGACTTTGTATCCGTAGCGCACTTCCCTCCCCGAGGGTGCGGAATGACAATCGCTTCGATAGAACCTACGATTAAGGGGTGTGTTGATTGGGACGCGGACTTTTCTTCGTGTGAGGCGGATGGCGGAATTGAGACATAGCGCAGTGGTGCTGCTCAGCGGCGGGCTGGACTCGGCGACCGTGCTGGCGATGGCGCGGGCGGAGGGCTTCGACGCGTATGCGCTGTCGTTCTCCTATGGGCAGCGGCACGCGTGGGAGCTGGATTGCGCGCGGCGACTGGCTGCGGCGCTGGGTGCGACAGAACATCGAGTCGCCGAGATCGACCTGCGGGCGTTTGGCGGGTCTGCGCTGACGGCGGAGATCGACGTGCCGAAGGGCCGCAGCGAAGAGGAGATGGCCGGCGAGATTCCGGTCACCTACGTGCCGGCGCGCAACACCATCTTTCTCTCCTTCGCGCTGGCGTGGGCGGAGGTGCTGGGCGCGAGCGACATCTACATCGGCGTGAATGCGCTGGACTACAGCGGCTATCCCGACTGCCGGCCAGAGTTCATTGCGGCGTTCGAGCGGCTGGCCAACCTGGCGACCAAGGCAGGCGTGGAAGGGCGGCAGCGGCTGACGATTCACACGCCGCTGATCGCCATGACCAAAGCGCAGATCATTGCGCGCGGGCTTGCTCTGGGCGTGGACTACGGACTGACGAGCAGTTGCTACGATCCCTCGCCCAGCGGCGATCCGTGCGGCGAGTGCGACTCCTGCGTGCTGCGGCAGAAGGGCTTTCGCGAGAACGGGCTGAGCGATCCACTGCGCTATCAGGTGCGGTCGTGAGCTACAGCGCCGCGGCCAAGAGCTACATCGCCAAAGAGATCTTCTACACGCTGCAGGGTGAGGGCGCGCAGGCAGGCCGTGCGGCGGTCTTCTGCCGGTTTGCGGGATGCAACCTGTGGTCGGGCCGCGAGGAGGACCGCGCGGCGGCGGTCTGCAGGTTCTGCGACACGGACTTCGTTGGCGTTGGAGCCGATGGCGGCAAGTTTGCGACGGCGGAAGAGTTGGCGGAGCGAATTGCGCAGTGTCTCCCGGGTTTCCCGGGTGCCCAAATGCAAGGCGGCCAGGGTACCCAGCCCACATCTCAGGGTCGAGATGTGGGGCACCCGCGACCGTTTGTCGTGTGCACGGGCGGCGAGCCGCTGCTGCAACTGGACGCGGCGTTGATCGACGCGCTGCATCTGCGCGGGTTCGAGATTGCAGTCGAGACCAACGGGACCATCGCCGTGCCTCGGGGCATTGACTGGATCTGCGTCAGCCCGAAGGCCGGTGCGGAGTTGGTGCAGACGACGGGCGATGAACTGAAGCTGGTGTATCCCCAGAGCCAGGATCCGCAAACCGGGGCGGCGCCGGAGCGGTATGCGGCGCTGCGCTTCCGGCATTTCTTCCTACAGCCGATGGACGGCCCTGATCGGCAGGAGAATACCGAACTGGCGATCCGGTACTGCATGGAGCATCCGCAGTGGCGGCTGAGCGTGCAGACGCACAAGGTGGTGGGCATCCGGTAGGTATTCCCCCTCCCCCCTGCCCCCCAATACATATTTTTGGGTCGAAGTATATTTATTTGCAACGGTTTACGCCGCTACAAATACTGCAAAGTATTCGATCCACGGGATTTCGAGCCAAATTACTGAAAAATAAGGCCCGGCGATACTGCCGGGCCAGCCCTATATGGACTACTGTTTCTATTTTAACCGATACGGCATAACTGTTATGCCAGGTTTCTACGAAAGATAACCATAGTTGATGGTGCAGGTTACGGGTAAATCGGGCTTTGAACGGGCTTGACAACGTTGCCTGGGCTTCTCAGTTGCCCAAAGGCGAGCGTCGTTCGCTGGTTCCCAGGTGCCCCCAAGGCGAGGCACCCATTCGACTCGGCCGTTCGGCCTCGCTCAGGGCAGGCTCTGGGGGACCCGGCACCCATTCGTTATTCTTTGCGGCGGGTGAAGCCCAACTGGAAGGAGGCTGTGATGCTGCGCCCGGGGAGCAGCGTGAGCGTGTCGCCGGCGTTGGGGGTGAAGGTCGTTCCCGCCGTGGCAGCGGTGAGGCCGGTGATTCCCTGCGCGTTGAGCAGATTGTTGAAGCTGAGGCGCAGCTTCGACTCTCCGAAGTGCGGAACAGCATGGACGTTGTAGTTCACAAAGAGGTTGGAGAGGGTAAAGGGATCGATCGGAATGACCTGGCTGGCGGTGATGCTGGTCGCCTTCTTATCCGCGGTGCCATCGGTGTAGTTGAGGGTCAAGGGAGCCTTGTTGTCGTTCCACATGGGGCCGATGCGCTTGGTGAGGAAGCCGAAGTCCAGGCCATGCGCGGCGTATGTGAGACCCCAGGTTTCGGTGTTCGCCGGCGTGCTGGCGACCCACGCGCCATTATTAGGGTTGATATAGTACTTGTTGCCGGTCGATGTTCCGGTGAGGATGCTGCTGCTGGTGTAATGCGCCGAGCCGACGGTGCCGTTGAGGTACACGAGCAGACCGTGGGTGAGCGAAACGTTGGCTTCGGCTTCAAAGCCCTTGGTGACCGAGTTGCCCGAGCTCTGGTACTCGTTGGCGCCCGCGGCGTTGGGATCGGGCGAAGCGGTGTAGCCGTTGCCGAAGAGCACGTAATAGAAGTCGCCGTCCAGTGAGAGC
>DATCBR010000129.1:0-11327 GCA_036511765.1 Acidobacteriaceae bacterium
AAGGCCGACGAGATCCGCATGATCCGCCGCGCGATCGACAAAACACACCGCCCCATCGTGCTCTCGCTCTCGCCCGGCCCCACCAATCTCTCGCACGCTGATGAGGTCGGCTCGCTCGCGCAGATGTGGCGCATCTCCAACGATGTCTGGGACTACTGGGTCAACCCGCGCCCCTTCCCCGTCGCCGTCTCCAGCCAGTTCGCGCGTCTCGCCGCATGGGCAAAGTACGCCAAACCCGGCAACTGGCCCGACGCCGACATGATCCCGCTCGGCGAGCTGCGCCCCTCGCCCGGCGATGGCCGCGCCCGCACCACGCGCCTTACACCCGCCGAACAGCAGACCCTGCTGACGCTCTGGTCTATCGGTCGCTCACCCCTCGTCCTCGGCGCAAACCTCACCCTGCTCGATGACCCCACCCGCAAGCTCCTCACCGCGCCCGATGTCCTGCGCATCGACCAGGCCGCCACCGCCTCCCGCGAAGCGCTACACACCGGCGCCACCATCGCCTGGGTGGCTGATCTGCCCGCGAAGCTCCCCGCCGGCCTTCCCCCTGCTCTGCACCCGGCAAAGCATTCCGACGCCGACGGCGCGACCAAAGCGCTCGCGCTCTTCAACAGCGGCGACTCGCCCGTCACCATCACCGACAGCTTCTCGGCCTACGGCCTGGACGCCGCGACTTACAAAGTTACCGATGCTTGGTCCGGCAAATCTCTCGGCAAGATGAAGTCAGTCGACAACCTCACACTCCAGCCACACTCCAGCGTGCTCTGGCTGCTCAAAAAGTAAGGCTATTTTCCAAACAGCTCGCTGTGAGAGCCGATGCGGTTGAGTTCAAGTATCTTGGGATCGAACTTGCGGTAAATCAGAACGAGATCGGGACGTATATGGCAATCGCGGAAGCCTTGCCACTCGCCCTTGAGGGGATTGATCGCGGTTCTTGATGGGCAGCGGGAGATCGTCTGAAAGCATGTCGATGACAGGTTGTAGCTCCGCCTGCAGACTGGCAGTCCGAGCAACACGCGTTTGTAATCCTTGCGAAAGCGCGCCGTAAACCTAATCGTCCGCATTCAATGCCCGGAAAAGCTCCTCTGTGTTCCGAACCATCGTGACTTCTCCCCGCAACCCCGCACGCATCGCGGCCACCGTTTCTGCATTTGGCACATGCGTCTCAAACGGCATGCGCCGCTCCGTAGCGATCCGGGTCATCATCATCCGAAATGCGCCAGACGGCGTCAGCCCCATGGACTTCAGCACCATGGTGGCTTTCTTCTTCGTCTTTTCGTCGATGCGCGCTCGTACCACCGCGTTCGCAGCCATGGCAAACCCCTGAGCTACATTGTAGCCCACGGCATTGTCTACAGGCTCGGCATCCAGCTCAGGCCAAGCCGCGCCATCGCTGCCGGAGCCTGCTCCACGCGCAGCACCGGGAATTCAATCCCTGACCGCCGGTGCGCGTCCGGCATCAGCGTCAACGTCTGTTCCTTCCTGTCGCGGAGCACCACTACCGCCAGCGGCTTGCCTTTGCTGCTCTTCACTGCCTTGGACCAGTCGCCTGTGCTTGCCACGGTCTTTCCGTTCGCGCGCACCACAACATCGCCGGCATGCAATCCCGCTAGCGCCGCCGGCGTGTTCGGCTTCACGCTCGATACCAGCAGCCCATGCCCGCCCGCTGCGCCAAAATAGTCCGCCAACTGCGCCGGCATCTTCTCCATCATCGCGCCGGTATAGGTCGAGCTGGTCAGGATGGACCCGATAAAGCTGTTACCTCCATGAACCTGCGTCGAGGGTTGCGAAGCCGCCGCCGTCGCGCTCGCATCCCCGCTGTCGTCCAGCGGCAAATCGGGCGACACCACATGGTGCGCCCACGACTCACGGTCCACCTCTTCATGCGACGACATCTGCGCCGACACCGTCATCTGCTGGCCGTCGCGGCTGATCAGCAAAGTAATGATCCTGCCCGGCGCGCACTCGCGCAGCATGCGGCTGATCTGCTCTTTGGTCGAGATCGCCTGCCCGTTCATCTGCAGCACCACGTCGTGCTCGCGCAGCCCGGCCTTGCCTGCCGGCGCGTCATGGTCTACCAGCACAATCTCCGCGCCGCGCGCCTCCTTCAGCTTCAGCAGATTCAGTTGGTCCTGCGTGACATCGCGCAGGTCTACGCCCAGGTATCCCGAGCTCGAGCCCGCGCCACCGCGTGCGCCCGCATCGGAAAGCATCAACGCCGCGGCGCCGGCTGGGACCGCAGCCGCGCCACTCTCTGCGCGCAACAGCGACGGCATCGCCGTCATCGCCGCCAGCACTAAACCGATCTGCATTCCTGCCTTCATCGCTTGGCCCCAAAAATCACACTGCTTTGCTGTTATCGCTACTGGATCTCCGGCGCACCTTCCAGCACCTGCATGCTGGTGTTGCGGATGTACGGGTTCTCATCTGTTGTAGAGACCGTCCGCATCGCCTGCCGCACACTGGAGTCCGAATCCACCGGCTGCAGCATGTTGATCGCCTCGGTGCGCACATTGGCGTTGGCATCGTGCATCAGCGCCTGCAGCACCGCATCGCGCACACGCTCATCCGCCGCCACATAAGGCTGCAAACCCGCCAGCGCCGCCAGCCGCACGCTGGGGTTCTTGTCGCTGTGCAGGCTCGCCATCAGCGCATTGCGGATGCTGCCCGAGCCGGAGACGCACTCGTGTCCTTCACGGCATTCATTGGCCAGCAAGGAGACCGAATCCGTCCGCACGCCGTTGTTCGCCCCAGCCTTCGTGCCGATCATTAGCAACTGCCGGATCTGCGGGTCGTCCAGCGACCCCTGCACCGTCTCAGGCGTCACTCGATCGTAGCTCACCTGCACCATCTCGGAGTTTGGCGTCTGCGCAATGCTGGTAATGTCGGCAATCTTGCCATTCTCCGTTTCGGTCACAACCACCGGCGCGGGCACCTTCGGCTGGTGCGCCACCTCATACCGGTTCACGAAATTGCCGCCCAGAAAACCCACGCCCAGCAATAACGTCGCCAGGGCCGGCGCACTCGCCAGGTGGTTCATCCAGGCATAAAAATTGCTGCGCAGCCGCGTCAGCAAGCCATGCGGCGGAATCAGGTCCAGCTCCGCGTCCAGCCGCATCCTCGCCTGCGCCAGCAGGTTCGGAGAAGGCTCCAGCACCGGCCGTGCCGCCAGCGCCTCATGCATCGTCAACAGCGACTTCAGCTCGCCGCTGCACCCCTCGCAACCTTCCAGATGCCGCTCCAGCGCCACCGTCGCTTCATCCGGCAGCTCACCGTAGGTCACCAGTACGATCTCTTGCCGCGCCTCTTCACACTTCATGCCTCTACCTCAACCAGCCTCAAAAATGCTTCCTGCTGCCACTGCTCTTTTCGTACCGGGTCTGTGCGTGTCTGCCCGTTTGTCTGCTGCTGTTCTGTCCGCGGCGCACCGTTCCAGCGCGTTGGTGCTGCATGTTGTCCGGCATATTGTCCGGAATAGTGTTTTAGACGGCCTCCAAAATCAACCGCCTCTTGCAAAATCTAAGCCTTCACATCCCTCAACCCCGCCAGGTTGGCGCGCAGCTTGCGCGTGGCGCGGAAGAGCGTGTTCTTCGCCGTCTCCTCCGTCGTGCTCAACATCTCGCCAATCGTCCGCAGCTTCAGCCCCTGGTAGTGCTTCAGCTCGAACACGGTGCGCTCCCGCGGAGTCAGCTTGTCCAGCGCCTCTGCAATCGACTGCCCCATCTGCTTGCGGTCCAGCTCCCGCGCCGGGTTCGCCATCGCCCGCGTGTCGCTCACGTTGGAGAGCAGGTCCATCTCATCCCCGTGCGCGTCCACGATCGTCGCCGGGTCTTCGCGGCGGCTCTTCCGCCTGCGAAGCTGGTCCAGGCACAGGTTCGTCACAATCCGGTACAGCCATGTATAGAACGAGCACTCGAACCGGAAGTTCCCCAGGTGGCGGTACGCCTTCAGGAACGCCTCCTGATGGACATCCTGCGCGTCCTGCTCATTGCCCAGCATATGCAGCGCCAGCCGCAGCACTGCCTGGTCATACCGCCGCACCAGCGCATCGAAGGCCGTGCGTTCGCCGCGCTGTGCCTCGCGGATCAGCTCATCGTCCTCCGTCCGCTGCTGGGCTCGCGCGTCCAGTTGCGCCTGCGTTGGCCTCCCGCCGCCGCGCACCCTGATCCCCGGTTGTACCGTCGCCTTCGGCATCGCTGCGGAAGATTCTACCGCCGTCAATGCGCTCATGGCTCGGGGCGCGCTCACAGCCGCCGCGGCGGCCATCAGCTCACCTACTCTTGGCGATGGCGCGCGCGCAATCGTATTCGCCCGCCGCGAACGGCCTGCAAGGCTCGAAAGAATCGGAGAGAGCTGCGTTGCAGCCCCCGGGCCTACACTGTCTGAATTCATCGTTTCCGACTCCGGAGTCAGGAAGATACGATCTGCCTGATAGACCGGATCGACAGCAAAAGGTAAGCGCACAACTGACAACTCCACCCGGACAACTTAAACTCTCTTCATGCCCACCCAGCCCAGCCTCTTCGCACCATCCTCACCCGCCACCGCCGCCAACTCCGGCTGGATCTCCGCTCACTGCGACGGCGGGGCGCGGGGCAATCCCGGTCCCGCGGGCTTCGGTGCCGTCATTCAGGACGCCGACGGCCACGTCCTCGCCGAACTCTCCGAGTTCCTCGGCATCCAGACCAACAACTTCGCCGAATACTCCGGCCTGCTCGCTGTCCTCGACTTCGCTCTGAAGCACGACCATCGCCGCCTGCGCGTCGTCTCCGACTCCGAGCTGATGGTCAAGCAGATTCAGGGCGCGTATAAGGTCAAAAGCCCCGGCCTCAAGCCGCTCTACGACGAGGCCCGCAAGCGCATCGCGCGACTCGAAGCCTTCGAGATCGCTCACGCCCTCCGCCACAAAAATAAGGACGCCGACCGGCTCGCCAACCAGGCCATGGACCGCGGCATGGGCCGCGCAACAGTCACCACCGTCGATCCCTATGCGCGGCGCAGCTGAAACGCTTTCCCCCGCTCTTTCTGCTAGTTACTCATCTGCAACAGGTAACCAGACAGGCAAATTTCGGGCCATTTCCGGCGGGTGGCATTGTATTTTTCATGAAAATCCCTTGAAGTCCTGTAGAAAACGTACAACTTTTGGACTAAAGTAGTGCTCTCGCGTCCCAATCGGGCCAGCTTGGTACGCGGTTGAGGTCAGTCGGAAATGGCTTCACTCACCATGGCGCGTCCAGGGAAGGTCTCCGAGCGACAGTATCTCGGTGACCTGGCAGCCCTGTTTGATCGCCAACGCAGACGTGCGGGCGTCGCCCTCACCACGGACTCCTTCGCCGCGGACCTGGCCGCGAACGATGCCCTGCGCAGCGGCCTCTTCACCCTCTGTAACGCCATCAGCCACATGGGCGAGCACGATCTCTCGTCTGAAGAGTTGCTCGGCCTCGTCGCGCGCGCGCTGTGTGGCGCTGAATCCGCGGAAGGCGAGACCGGCACACAAATCCCCGCCGACATGCGTGAGGTCTTCCTCTCCGGCTACTCGGCCTGGCAGAATCGCGATACCCAGCCCATCACATCCTTCAATGAGCCCCAGGACTGGCCACCGGTCGCGCCCGCCGCGCGCAAGCCACCAGCACGCGAGACTGCCACCGACGCCTTCGCCTCCCAGGAAGAGATAGCCGCAAACGGCGGTGCCAACGGCCCGGCAATCTCTTCTCCCGGCCGTCGCACCGTGCAGGAGGCAATCGGTCTTGCGCACCGGCGTCCCGAGACACCGGACACGCCCTCTTCTCTTCCAGGCGCGCCGGATACCGGGAGCATGACCCTTGGTGAACTCAAGCACTTCCTCGAAGACATTGAGCACCGCGTCAGCCGCCTTGGGCCACATCTCCAGCAGTTGAAATCCGCCGCCCACGAGCCTGTGCGCTACGATCGCGAGCGCCCAGCCCTTCTGCCGGACGGCGTCATCCCATTCCCTGATCGTCGCAGCAAGCCAATCGACGCATTCGAAGATGAGTTGCGCTCGGCTGGCTTCAAAGCCGATCCCCTCGCGCCCCGCCGCTCTGCGCCCAGTCTGCATGAGGACGCCCTCTCCGCCTCGGCAACCCCCACGGACGACCGTCCCCCCGGCATCGATGCTCTCGTCGCCGCGGCGCCGGCCTGGGCCAACTCGCTCCCCACCGCGCGCTCCTTCGATGAGGGCGCATTCCTCTCGCGCCATGCATACCTCGCGCCCTCGCGCCGCCCCGGCGCATCCGCCCCTGCCTCCCTCTACTATGCGGAGACGCCCGCTCAGCCCCTCGCACCTCCGCCAGCCGCGTTGCCGGTAATCCCAAAAGCTGCGCCGCGGGTGGAGAAGGCTGCCATCTCCGCCGCACCCGCCCCTGCGTCAACGCTTCCTGCCTTGATCGGTCTTGACGCTGAAGACGATCCGCTGCTCTCCCCCCTGGAGCGCCTCCAGGCATGTATGCTCCGCCTGCCGCCGCGCAAGGTCTTTCTTGCTCTCGCAAGCCTCACTGTCCTTGCCGGTTGCCTTGCCGGGTTTATGGCGTACCACACGCTGCACGGGCACGTGCCCCAGTTCAAGGATCTCGAACCGGACGTGCGCTTCGGCGGGACTCCAGGGTCAAGCCCAACTCCCGATGCCGCCGGTGCATCCGGCGCACCTGCGGCTCCCACTGCGCAGCCCGTTGCGGCTGCCGCCCCTGCACCCGCACCATCCGCCCCGCAGACTAGGCCCACTGTACCCGCGGCTACGATCGCGTCCCATCCCAAACCGCACCTCGCGCCGGCCCACACTCCCGTGGCTGTCTGGCCGCCCGTGCCGCAGACGATCACACGGGACACCACACCCGCCGTCCCCGTCGCCGCGACCACTCCAGCCCCGGCCATCGCACCGCAACCGTCCTCTTCCGCCGGGATCTTTGTCCCGGCGCCCACCATGATCGGCTACTCGCTGGCCACTCCGCAGCCCGCGACGCGACCCCACAGCGTCAGCGGCACCGTCACGGTCAATATCACGGTCTCCCGCCTCGGCGATGTCACCTCCGCCCACGCGGTCAGCGGCCCGCCGGAGCTCTACCCCGCAGCCATTGCCGCTGTGCGTGGCTGGCGCTTCCGTCCATACCTCGTCGACGGCAGGCCCGTCCTGGTCTCCACCACGCTGCAGTTCTTCTTCAAAGGCGAATAGCCCGCCCGCTCTTCCTGTATACGCGCGCGCAGCGGAACACCCGCATCTCCGTCTGCGTACAATCTCTCCAGGGATGGAACTCCGCGAAGCCATTAAGCTGGCCCTTCAGTCACTCTGGCAGAACAAGCTGCGCACCTTTCTCACGCTGCTCGGCGTGATGATCGGCGTGGCCTCGGTCATCGCCGTCGTCACGCTCGTCAATGGCGCCAACACCTACGTCACCACCAAGTTCTCTCGCTACGGCGCGGACGTCTTCACCGTCTCCAAAAACCCCGCCCTCGTCCGCACCTCCGGGCAGTATGAGAAGCTGCAGCACCGCAAGAACGTCACCTACGACGACTACATCTACGTCCGCGACAACTGCAAACGCTGCGTCGGCATCGGCGCGCAGCAGGCCACCGTCGCCAAGGTCACGCGCGAGACCAACTCCATCACCGACACCTCTATCCGTGGCTACACGTGGCAGATGCCATCGCTCCAGAACCTCGACATCGCCGAGGGCCGCGGCTTCACCTCCTCCGACGACGAGCACGCCTCCTCTGTCGCCATCATCGGCTCCGACATCCGCGACAATCTCTTCCCCGGCATCGATCCCCTCGGCCAGGAACTCCGCGTCGACGGTCAGCCCTACACCGTCATCGGCGTCGGCGAAAAACAGGGCTCCACCTTCGGCCAGAGCCAGGACAACTGGGTCGGCATCCCACTCTCCGCCTTTCAGAAGACCTACGGCGCCTCCAAGACCCTCACCATCTACGCCAAAGCCGGCTCGGCCGGGTCCACGCTCGAGGCCGCCGGCGACGAGGTCCGCGTGCTGATGCGCGCCCGCCGCCATGACGCGCCCGGCGCAGACGACAGCTTCGAGCTCGACATCAACAACACCCTCGTCAGCTTCTTCTCCACCGTCACCAAATGGTTCGGCGCAGTCGCCGGAGCCATCGCATTCATCTCGCTCATCGTCGGCGGCATCGTCATCATGAACATCATGCTCGTCTCCGTCACGGAGCGCACCCGCGAGATCGGCATCCGCAAAGCCCTCGGCGCGCGAGGGCGCGACATCGAACTCCAGTTCCTCGTCGAATCCGGCGCCATGGCCCTCATCGGCGGCTTCCTCGGAGTCCTGGGCGGCTTCATGGTCGCCGAAGTTGTCACACTCGCGCTCGGTTTCCCCTCCGATGTCGCGCTGTGGAGCGTTCTGCTTGGCCTCCTCGTCTCTACCTCCACCGGCATCTTCTTCGGCGTCTATCCCGCGCGCAAGGCCGCCCGCCTGGACCCCATCGTCGCCCTGCGATCGGAGTTATAACCATGGCCATTCGTTCCGGAGACCTCAAAGAAACCATCACCATCGCCATGGACACCCTGCGCGCCAACAAGCTGCGCAGCGGCCTCACCATCCTTGGCATCGTCATCGGCGTCCTCACCGTCATCGCCATCTCGTCCGTCGTCAACGGCCTCAACCAGAGCGTCTCCGGCCTCGTCGAATCGCTCGGCTCCAACGTCCTCTACGTCTTCCGCTTTCAGGTCATCGGCAAAAGGCCCACCACCGAGATGCTCACCCGCAAGCAGCTCACCTATGACGACGCCATGGCCATGCACGCCATTCCCCACGTCACCGCCGTCTCCCCCGCGCTGCAGTATACGGACAACACCGCGCCCGGACGCTCCGGCGTCACCGCCATCCGCGGCAACGGCCACGAGATGCAGAACACCATCCTCACCGGCGTCACCACCGATCAGGAGAAGGTCACGGAGATTCACCTGCAGGCGGGCCGCTTCTTCAATGACAACGATGTGCAGCGCGCCGCGCGGATCACCGTCCTCGGCCACGACACCGCCGCCGAACTCTTCGGCAACCAGAACGCCGTCGGCAAAGAGGTCCAGGCCGCCGGCCTCGTCTTCACCATCGTCGGCGTAGCAGAAAAGCAGACCCAGGCCTTCGGCGGCGGCAACAACCCGCAGGACAACCAGGCCTTCTTCCCCATCACCACCTTCCACTACATGCATCCGGAGCAGCTCGACTACTGGATCACCGTCAAATACGACGACCCCAAAAATAAGGACGCCGTCGTCGACGGCCTCACCGAACTCCTTCGCCGCCGCCGCAAGCTCACCAACGACAAGCCGGACAACTTCGCCATCTTCGGTACCGACACCATCACCCGCCTCTGGAACCAGATCACCTTCGGCCTCTTCGCTCTCATGATGTCGCTCTCCTCCGTCGGCCTCATGGTCGGTGGCGTCGGCGTCATGAACATCATGCTCGTCTCCGTCACCGAGCGCACCCGCGAGATCGGCGTGCGCAAGGCCATCGGCGCCACGAAAAAGGCCATCCTCACTCAGTTCACACTCGAGGCCATGACCCTCTGCGCCGTCGGCGGCATCATCGGCGTCGTGCTGGGCAGCGCGCTCGCCCTCATTGCCAGCCTGCTGCTGCCCATGACCCTCTCACCCATCTGGGTCGCCGTCGCTTTCCTTTGCTCCTGCGCCATCGGTCTGGTCTTCGGCATCTACCCGGCATGGAAGGCCGCCAACCTCGATCCCATCGAAGCCCTACGCTACGAATAGCGTCATGATGGATGACCGCAACGCAGCCCTGCCGCGCCTCGTCCTCCTGCCCGGCATGGATGGCACCGGCTGGCTGCTCGAAAACTTCGCCGCCGCTCTGCCGGCATCGCTCCGTCCGCTCATCGTGCGCTATCCCGTGGACGGATGCTGTTCATATCCACAAGTCGCGGAGTTCCTCCGCACAGCACGCATCAACTCCGAACCCTACGTCCTGCTCGGCGAGTCATACTCCTCCGTCGCCGCCATCCAGTGGGCCGCGGCCAATCCGGCAAACCTCAAAGGCCTTGTCATCTGCGTCGGCTTCGCAACCCCGCCTGTGCATCGCCCTCTGCGAGCGATCAGCTCTCTTCTCACGCACCTCCTGCCCATCATGCCTCGGCCCCGCTGGCTCGTGCGCGGCCTCACCATCGGCCCCAACACTCCGGCTGTCGTACTTCGCCAACTGGAAAAAGTCCGCGCGAACGTACCGGCCTCCACCTTCGCCGCACGAATGCGCGCGATCCTCCACTGCGACGCGCGCGCGGATCTCGCCCGAATCCGCGTGCCCATTGTCTTCCTGCACGCAACCCACGACCGCCTCGTCGGTAGCGACAAGCTCAAAGAGATGCTGGCAATCCAGCCCAGCGCCGACGCCGAAATCTTCCCCGGCCCCCACCTCCTGCTCGAACTGCATTCAAAGCAGGCTGCCGAACGCATCACCGAATTCATCCACGAACGCGTCGAGGAATCTTGAGCGGCCATCAGCCCCGCAGCGCTGCAGACCTTTGCGCGCCACATCCCCTCACAGCGTCGCCAGAATCACTCCCGCAAACATCACCAGCGTTCCCACCAGCGCCTTTGCCGAAACCGGGTTCTTCGGCGACCCCAGCCATCCAAAGTGAGACAGCACCAGCCCAGCCACAATCTGGCCGGACAACATAATCAGCGTCAGCTTGGCTGCGCCGATGCGCGGAATCAGAAACGCAATCCCAAACACCAGCGACGCGCCCAGCGCCCCCGCGCACAGCAGCACAGGGCTCACGTCGCGCAGCGGTTGCAGCGCTCCCGCGCGCCATCCGGAGAGCCCAATCAATATTGCCATCACCGCTCCAATGCACCAGAACAGAGCGTTGCCCACGCGCGGATTGTCCAGCACCGCTCCCACCTTGCTGTTCATCGCCAGATGCACCGTCAGCACAAGTCCAATCAGAAACGTCAGTCCGTAATAAGGAAGCTTCATGTTTTTCTCTCTCCATCGACACGTGTCCGAGAATGCCAAGGCCCTCTCGTTCGTGTCGCGCGATCTTGGTTGCTTAGAACGCGAGAAGTAAACCATCGCCCCAAACCCACTGTCAACGAAGGAGTAGCGGCGCGCTTTAGCGCGCGGTAACAATCATCGCCACGAATGCGGCTTTAGCCGCGGGCTCTTTTCAACTGCGCCGGATTCTTGAACCTCGTCTTCTCTCCACAAATCGCTTTCTTCCCTTCACCGTCGCCCGCGAACGCTCCGGTATCCTCAACCTATGCTCCTCGCAACGGCAGTAGAGATCGTCACCACGCTACTGACCGTAGGCGGACTGGTCTACATGCTCCTCGC
>DATCBR010000130.1:0-9980 GCA_036511765.1 Acidobacteriaceae bacterium
GATCGCCTGGGACGGCTACCTCGCGCACCTGATCAATACGGGAGTCATCGCCCGGCGTTCGGCGTACCGCTTCGGCCATGGCGCGGAATACAAGCTGCCGAATGGGCTGACGCTGCTGGGCAGCTATCATCCATCCCTGCGCAACACCAATACGGGCCGCCTGAACGCGGCTATGTTTACGCGTGTCTTCGTTCGCGCCCGTGAGCTTGCCGGCCTCAAATAGCCGAACTTCCGCGCAACCAATCGCCTCCT
The DNA here is from genome assembly GCA_036511765.1 of Acidobacteriaceae bacterium. Taxonomy (GTDB): domain Bacteria; phylum Acidobacteriota; class Terriglobia; order Terriglobales; family Acidobacteriaceae; genus Edaphobacter. Next base: position 253 of record DATCBR010000130.1, read on the forward strand.
CCATGTGTCTCATAACCAACACACGCCGAGTGTGAAGGAGGAACTATGAGTGCAAAAGGTATCTGGATCGCTTTTGGATTGGGTGTCGCCGCCGGGTCAGCAGTCGCCCTTCTCTACGCTCCTCAGTCTGGTGAGCGGACGCGCCGCCAGTTGAAGAAGAACGTCAATGATGGCGTGGATTACCTTGAAGATGCAGCCGCTTATCTGAAGGAGCAGGCGGAGAACCTATCGAAGGAAGCGCAAAAGACCATCAAGCGCACCCGCGGTCAGGTCAATGACGTTCTCGATAAGGTCACCGATGTGGCCTCCGGCGCTGCCAAGTCCGTCCAGTCTCTGATGTAACTTTTCCGCCGTTCTGATTCAAACAAACAAATGCCCCGGCTTATCACCGGGGCATTCGCTTTTCAGTTAGCCACTGAGCGCCATCACTAAGGGTGATCTACACCGTCGTCAATGCCAGTCCTGCCGCCTTCTCCTCGTCGCCATCCTGCGACACGGGTCTGTAGAACAACTGGTTGTTCTCCAGGTATACCTCCAGGAACGCCGGCCGCTGTGCAATGCCACCCGCGATCAATGCCTCCGACAGGGGATCTTCGACGAACTTCTGCAGCGCGCGCCGCAGAGGCCGCGCTCCGTAGGTCCGTTCAGACGCCGTCTTCGCCAGAATCCATTGTTTGGCGTCGTCGGTCACCGAGAGTGTGATCGACTTATGCACCAGGTTCACGTTCAACTGCTGCACCAGCAGCTCCAGAATCTGCATCAGGTCGGAGTTCGAGAGCGACGTGAAGATGATGATCTCGTCCACGCGATTGAGGAACTCCGGGTTGAAGGTCTTCTTTACCTCGCCCCTCACCAGCTCTTCCATCTTGTCGAGGACCATATTCTCCTCGCTCGTCTGGAAGCCCAGCCCCTGCTGCTTCTGCAGATGCTTGGCCCCAATGTTCGAGGTCATCACGATGATCGTGTTCTTGAAGTCGACCGTGTTGCCGAGACCATCGGTTAGCTGCCCGTCTTCAAACACCTGCAGCAGCAGGTTGTAGACGTCCGGGTGCGCCTTCTCGATCTCGTCCAGCAGCACTACTGAGTACGGCGACCGCTTCACCCGTTCCGTCAGCTGTCCGCCTTCCTCGTAGCCCACGTATCCCGGAGGTGAGCCGATCAGCTTCGACACCGAATGCTTCTCCATGAACTCCGACATATCGAACCGGATCAGGCTCTTCTCACTGCCGAACAGGAACTGCGCCAGCGTGCGCGCCATCTCCGTCTTGCCCACGCCCGTCGGACCCAGGAACAGGAAGCTGCCGATGGGCCGTGCAGGGTTCTTCAGCCCGGCGCGCGACCGCCGGATCGCCCGCGCCAGCGCAGAGATTGCCTTGTCCTGCGAGATCACGCGCTTGTGAAGCTCTTCTTCCACGCGCAGCAGCTTCGCCGTCTCCTCTTCCTTGATCGACGTCACCGGCACGCCAGTCCAGCGGCTGACGACGTCCTCAATGTCCTCCCGCGTCACAATGCCCGCGCTTGAATCGTCCAGGTGGTATTTGTCGCGCAGCGCGCGCAGGTTCTCCCGTTCCTTGCGCTCCTCGTCGGAGTAGAACCGCGCCTTCTCGAACTCGTGGTTCGCGATTGCGTTCTCCATACGGTGCACGATGAACTTGATCCGCTTCTGCACCTCGGTCAGTTCTTCGGGCAGGGAAGTCTGCCGCAGTTTTACCCGCGCCCCCGCCTCGTCGATCAGGTCGATCGCCTTGTCCGGCAGGAAGCGGTCCGGAATGTAGCGGCTGGAGTGCGAGACCGAGAAGTTGATCGCATCGTCGGTGTACGAGACCGCGTGGAACTTCTCGTACTTGTCCTTGATGCCCATGATGATCTTGATGGCATCTTCCTCGTTCGGCGGCGGCACCTTCACAGCCTGGAAGCGCCGCTCCAGCGACCGGTCTTTCTCAATCGACTTGCGGTACTCCGCCGGCGTCGTCGCGCCGATGCATTGGATCTCGCCGCGGGACAATGCGGGTTTCAGAATGTTTGCTGCATCGAGCGATCCCTCGGCCGAACCTGCGCCCACCAGTGTATGCAGCTCGTCAATGAAGACGATGGAGTTCTGGTTCTCCATCAACTCCTTCATGATGGTCTTCAGCCGCTCTTCAAACTGCCCGCGATACTTCGTGCCCGCGACGATCAGCGACAGGTCCAGCGCGAGCACGCGCTTGTCGGCCAGGAAGCTGGGCACCTCGCCATCGGCGATCTTCTGCGCCAGCCCTTCCACAATCGCCGTCTTGCCTACGCCCGGCTCGCCGATCAGCACCGGATTGTTCTTCGTCCTCCGGCACAGGATCTGGATGACGCGGTCAACCTCGTTATCGCGTCCTACCAGCGGATCGAGCTGCTGGTCCTGTGCTGACTGAGTGAGGTCGCGCGAAAACTCCGCCAGCATGGACTGCTCGCCGCGCTGGCCCTTGCCGCTCTGCTGTTGTTGCGGCGCCTTCTCCTGGGTCGTGCGCTGCAATTCCTCGCGGATCGCCGGCAGCCGCAGTCCGCGCTCGGTAAGAATCTCCGCCGCAAAGCACTTCTCCTCGCGCAGCAGACCGAGCAAAAGATGCTCCGTCCCGATGTGCTTATGTGAAAGCCGCTCGGCCTCTTCCGCCGCGTACGCCAGCACCCGCTTGCATTCGTTCGAGAGCGGCAGGTCTACCGACGTCGAAACCTTCTCCCGGATCGTGGTGCGCCCTTCAATCTGCTTGCGGATCGACTCCACCGACGCGTGGCTCCGCAGGAACCTGTTCGTCAGCGCCTTGTCCTCGCGCAGCAGCCCCAGCAGCAGATGCTCCGTCTCAATGTACGGCGACCCGAACTGGCTGGCTTCATAGCGGGCGAAGAAGATCACCCTCCGCGCTTTTTCTGTATAGCGTTCGAACATGTTCCCCCTTCATGCCCCGGCCCTGCTCCGCCCCACCGTGCCATCCATGGAGCGAGTCGCAGTGCCATTCAAACCACCGTCTCCCGCAAGCCCGTTCGTCGGAAGACAACTTAGGCGACACCGGGATGCTTCCCGGCGGTGTAAATCGCCCATTCCACTACTTCCAGTGTAGTCGCCGCGTCAAGCCACCCAATATCCCGCTAGAGTTTGGACTACCCTACCACCAATTTCCCGCCAGATACCAGTGCAAATCCTGCACCAAATTGGATGCAGCTGACCCACGTTTGGATGATGTCCTCAAATGCGCTCCGCTATCGCGCACGGGGGTGGGTCTCGTCATACACCCGTTGCACCTGGCCGGTCGTAAGCTGCGTGTAGCGCTGGGTAGTGGAGAGCCGCTCATGGCCGAGCATCTCCTGGATCGCCCTCAGGTCCGCGCCCTCCTCCAGCATGTGCGTGCCGAAGGCGTGGCGCAGCGTATGCGGATGCACATCGGCCGGCAGCCCGCGGGAGAGCGCAATCCTCTTCACAATGCGCCCGACGCTGCGGGTCGTCAGCCGCGCTGAACCGCGTGCGCGGACATTCATTACCAGCGGGCCGGTATCGATCAGCGCAGCCTTGCCAGCCGCACGTAGACGCTCCTCGCGCGCGGGCTGGTATGCACGGATCGCATGGGCGGCCTCGTCACCCAGTGGGACATAGCGCTGCTTCCGTCCCTTGCCGCGGACCAGGATGGCATCGTTCTTCCAGTGAATATCGGACATGTCGATGCCCACCAGCTCCGAGTTGCGCATACCGCAGCCGTACAGCAGCTCGAAGATCATGCGGTCGCGCTCCGGCCACGCCGCGGCATCGTGCTCCTTCTCCCCAGCAGATTCGAACGAGTTCAGCAGCCCGTTCACCTCCTCCATGCTGGGCACGCGCGGCAGATGCTGCGGCAGCTTCGGCGTGGAGACCAGCGTGGCGGGGTTCTGCGCGATGCGGTGCTCCTTCGCCAGCCAGCGAAACCAGGACCGAATGGCCGCCAGCGCCCGCGCCGCGGAGGCCTTTGCCAGTCCGCGCTCGTACAGCCGGCCAAGATACGCGCGAATATGCAGGTGCTCGACCGCCGAGATCGATGTGCCGGAGCCCAGCTCTTCGGCAAGATATGCCGCGAAGGCAAACAGCTCGCGGCGGTACGCACGGACGGTATGGGCGGACGCGTTGCGCTCGTTCTCCAGCGTAAACAGGAACTGCGCGGCGAGAGAGTGGAACTCCGACGAAGATGTCTTCCCCGACCGCGTCGCGATGTCCTGGCCCGGCTTCATACTGCCACCGCCGGCGCTGTCTCAGCGGATCGCTGCTCACTGGTAGTTGATTCTGCTCGACGTCGTCCGCGGGGATGATGCTCGCGGTGCACGCGCTTCAGATGCTCCATCGCAACATGCGTATATACCTGCGTGGTGGCAATGTCCGCATGGCCCAGCAGCCGCTGCACGCTGCGCAGGTCGGCTCCGTGCTCCACCATGTGTGTGGCGCAGGAGTGGCGCAGCATGTGTGGCGATGCCTTCCGCGCTGAGCTGTCGCCGGCTTGCGCGGCGTCTCGCACCATCTGCCAGACCCACTGCCGTGTGAGCGCGTTGCCCCTTACGCTGAGGAAGAGCGCGCGCTGAACGCCGGAGCGGACAAGCGTGGAACGGCCGCGCGACAGGTACCTCTCCAGCGCCTCCACGGCGCGGCGGCCCAGCGGGACCACACGCTCCTTGTCACCTTTGCCACGCACCTGTGCGCGGGCAACGTCAAGATGCAGGTCCTCTTCCCGCAACGACACGATCTCTCCCACGCGCAAGCCGCCTGCATACAGCAACTCGAGGATGGCGTGATCGCGCAACGCAATGGCCGCAGTAGACGGAGTGCGTCCTGCCTCCGGGCCTTCCGCAGTGTTCGCCGCGCGATCCAGCATCGCTGCCACCTCGCTCTCGGCCAGCGACTTGGGCAGGACCTTCCATGTGGCCGGGGTCTCAATATTGACCGTTGGGTCATGCGCGATGCGCTTGTCCAGCAGCAGCCAGCGATAGAACCCGCGCAGGCAGCTCAGCTTGCGTGCGATGGAGCGGGCATCGACATGATGCGCACGCAGACGTGCCAGAAAAGAGGTGAGATCGTCCTCCGAAGCGGTGACGAGCAACGCAGAGCGGTCTTCAAGGTGCTCCGCCAATTGGTCCAGATCGCGCGCGTAGGCCTCGCATGTGGCAGGTCGCATCCCTTTCTCCACGCGCAGATAGGCGATGTATTCGTGCACCATCCGCGCGTTGCCGGGAGGCGCGGTGGCGGGGAATTCATGGATCCGGATGCTGGACTGCATACGTTTGATTATCGAGCGCGCTTGCCTCCGACCCGGCCCACTCCATCGTCGCGAACCTATCTCGGCAGCACCGGATTTGATAGCATCCGCTCAAGCATCCCGCTTGACAGCGGTAAGGAAACGATGGCCGTCTGCCAACATCTCGCGCACAGCAGATACGCCGCACCTAAAACCCAGGTCTGCGCGGAATGCGTCGCGATGGGCGATACATGGGTGCATCTGCGCACCTGCCTGGAGTGCGGACATGTCGGCTGCTGCGACTCCTCCAAGAACAAGCACGCGACGAAGCACTACCACTCGACCGGCCATCCCGTGATCGCCTCCGCGCAACCGCATGAGCGCTGGCTGTGGTGCTACGCCGACGAGCAGTGGATGGAGTAGCCTCCTCGCACTGCGATCCTCGCACAAACCTCATCGAGCGCTGTCCACAACGCGATCCCCCCGGGCTTCTCCGGCTAGGAGAGCGCGACCATGCGCACATGGGGCGCATAGATCGAAGGGTGCAGCGCGGCAGCGATGCAGGCCAGTCCTTCAACCAGCGTAGGCGCGGGAGTATTGAGAAACTCATCCGGAATGACGTGGACACGCCGATTGCGCACCGCGCGAAGAGACTGCCATCCACGTTGTTCGATCACGCGGGCCAGCGGAACGCGATCTCCCGCGCCGCACCAGGCAAAGAGCAGCACATCGGGACCAGCCGCGGCGACAGCCTCAGGAGTGGTCTTCGCGCCGGGCGTGCCCAGAAACCGGCCTCCAGCGGCTTCAACCAACTCGGCCACCCATTGCTGGGATTGGATGAGTGGCTTGCCCCACTCTTCGCAATACACCAGCGGACGGTCCTCTTGCGCAATGTGCGCGCAACTTGCTCGCGCCGTGGCGATGGCCTGCTGCATGGAAGAGAGGACCGGCTCCGGATCTGCCGCTGCGTGTGCCGCGATGAGGCGGATGTCCTTATAGACATCTGCCAGGCAGTTCGGAGCCAGCGCGAGGACGGGCGCCCCCGACTTCAGGATCGCGGCGAGCGATTCCATGCGGTAGGGGACGCTGGCGATGACCAGGTCAGGCTTTGCCGCCAGAAGCTCCTCGAGATTGCCTGGCTTGTCGAAAGACCAGGAATCGGAGAGCACTGGCAGATCGCGTGCGGCCAGCTCCGGCATTGCTTCGATGCAATACTTTGTGACCGCGCAGAGTAGATCTACCCGTCCCAGAGCAGCCAGTGTCAGGCTGATGGACGGCTGTAGCGAGGCGATGCGTGGAGGCGGCACATGCCATGTTCCCATAAAGTGCCGGGGTTCTATTCGACAGATCGATGCGCGCTGTATCCGTCGCGGGTAATCACCGAATACTTCAAGGGCTTGCCCTTCTCGTCGCCCATCTGCAGCGGATGGCCTTCGTTATCCACCAGGACCACTTTGAGGCGGCGATAGGTCCCATCCGCCGCGGTGTTGGTGGGCCGATACGTGACGACATACTGGTTGCGGATGGAGTTGTTGATCGCAGCAAAGTCGTCGGCCAGTTCACCCTGGAAGAGCGGTGAGAAGCTCATGCCGCCTGTCATCGTGGCAAAGGTCTTCAACTGGTTCTGCGCCTGCAGGTAGTTCAGGCTGCTCATGCCGGAGGTGCCCGAGAGTTCGTTCAGCAGGGCGCCCGTTCCTAAGGTGAAGATGGTGACATTGGGCGTGGCCTTGATCTTGGCGAGGATCTTGTCCAGTGTGATCTTGGAGAAGGTGTCCCGGCCCGTGCCGATGAGGATGATGTACTTGCGGCCCTCAATGCGGCTCAGCCGGTCCAGCGTCTCATAGAGCGCGTCGAAGGTATTGGTGTCGGAGAAGCCGGGAAACGTGAGCGATTGCAGCGCCTCTGCGATCACCTGTTTGTTGCTGGTAAAGTCCGCCAGAATGTGCGTCTGCATGTCGAACGTCATCAGCGCGATGTAATCGTCCTGCCGCAGCGAGCGGAAGAAGCTGACCGCCGCATTTTCCATATCCGTGATGGCATACCAGTTGGTTGAGGCGAACTCCAGCAGCATCACGGCCGTGATCGGCGTCTGCGTGATGCGCACCGTATCGACCTTCTGTTCCACGCCGTCTTCCAGGACAAGGAAGTTCGCCGGCTTCAGGCCGGGAACGAACTGGTGGTTCTTGTCCAGGATGACCGAGACATCGAGATGCACCTCCGGGACATTGACCGCGATGGAATAGGTCTGGCCATTGGGGTTCTTGACCTTCGGCGTCTCAGGCGCGGGCGGCGGAGGCAGCTCTTCAGCCTCTTTCTTCTTCGGCAGGACGATCGGACCGTTGTCCATGGCCGGACCTCCGGTGTCTGTCTGGTCGGGTGGCTGCTGCTGTCCGGCCGGCGGTTGCGATGGAGCAGCCGCGGTCTGCGCGTGGCCGGCCAGCGGAAGGGCCGCCAGCGCCAGCACCGAGACCAGGGCTGAAGCTGAGATGCGGTTGAGAACAAGCGACTTCAAGGATGGAGTCATGCGGGCCATGTCGTAAGCAAAGACTGCTGTCTGCCACTTTACTCTGGTTTAGACGGCAATTGTGTCGATCCGTTGTCAGCGTCCTGTCTCCTGATGGTGAGGCCCGGCGATAGTACTCTAGGAGCCGGTGCGGTTTGAGCTCTTCATTGCGGCGCGGTATCTGCGGGCCAAGCGGCGGCAGGCTGTGGTCGGCGTCATCACGCTGATCTCGGTGGTTGGCGTTGCGGCGGGCGTGGCTTCGCTGATCATCGCGCTGGCCATCACCAACGGCATGCGGCGCGACCTGCAGGACCGGCTGGTCGGCTCAACCGCGCACGTGGAGCTGATGCGCATCGCCGCCGATGGCATCCGGGACTGGCGACCGCTGCTGGAGCGGCTGCGCGGCCTTCCGCACGTAACTGCCGCCGCACCGGGGCTGTATGAGCAGGTGCTGATCGCGCGCGGCGCGCGGGCTGGCGGCGCGGAGATCGCCGGGATCGTCCCACAGGATCAGCGCGCTGTCAGCGACCTGCTGAGCGACGTGACGCAGGGCAGCGCGGCGGAGCTGGAGCCAAGCACCGATTCTCCCCAGGTGCCCAAAGGCAAGGCACCAGGGGCACCCGATCCGAACGATTCCTACGGCACCCTCGATGCGGTGCCGGCTTCGGCCGCTATCCCGCCGATTGTGATCGGTAAGGACCTGGCCGAGTCGATCGGCGCGACCGTGGGCGATACGGTCGAGGTCATCAGCCCGCAGGGTGAGCTGTCGCCGCTGGGACTGGTGCCGCGCTATCGTGCCTTCAAGGTGACGGGCATCTTCTCCTCCGGCTTCTATCAGTACGACTCGGCCTACGGGTTTGTGCGGTTGACGGATGCGCAACGGCTGTTCTCGGAGCCGGACCTGATCTCGGTGATCTGGTTCAAGGTGGACGACATGAACCGCGCCGACACGATCGGCCACGAGATCGAGCAGGCCGCTGGAAAAGGCTTCGAGACGACGAACTGGATGGAGCAGAACCGCGAGCTGTTCCGCGCGCTCAAGCTGGAGCAGATCGTCACCTTCATCATCCTGGCGCTGATCGTGTGTGTGGCCGCGCTGAACATCCTGATCGCGCTGACCATGATGGTGATGGAGAAGACCAAGGACATTGCGGTGCTGATGAGCTTCGGCGTGCGCGTGGACCAGATACGGCGGATCTTCCTGATGCAGGGGCTGCTGATCTCGGTGATCGGGACCGTCCTCGGATTAGTGCTGGGCTACGCGCTCAGCTGGGCGGGCGGACACTACCGCTTCATCCATCTCGATGCGAGCGTGTACTCGATCGACTACCTGCCGTTTGCGCCTCGGGCAATCGACGCGCTGATCGTTGGCGCAGTGTCGATTGGCGTGAGCCTGATAGCGACGCTCTATCCAAGCTGGAGCGCGGCCAAGGTGCTGCCTGCCGAGGCGCTGCGCTATGAGTAGCGAGCTGGCACTTCGCGAGCGAGTCAGCGAGTTGGCGACTCCTGGCCTCCTGATACCCCCCCCCGGGGGGGGGGTATTACGATGTACCACGGATTCAGCGATTTGCAGCGAAATGGCTGTACCTAATAGATTCTGGAATGGTTGCGAGCAGGCAATTGAAAACATTTGACTTCAGCCCCTCACAATTTTGATTTATCCGACAATAAAGGCCGCCTTGGCAGGCGGCCTCGTATGATTTATTTCTTCTGTTTCTATATTAGCAGATGGAGTGAAACTAAAATGCCACTTATTTTGAACTCTATTCGGTGATGGCTGAATGAGTTAGGTAATTGGGGGGGCTTGACATCGCGGGACAGCGTGCTTTGACAGGTCTGACCGGATCAAGCCATTCATCTCAGCTTAAAAAGAGAGAGCACTTTCTCGAGCTGTAAGTGACCTGCCCCCTTTTTCTCAACCATTCATAACTGGAGTCTCTGTTGGGTTGATGGTTGGTGGTGGCGAAGGGAGAGGGGCCATGGCCCCTCTCCCTTCGAGGAGTGCGCGG
>DATCBR010000131.1:0-3020 GCA_036511765.1 Acidobacteriaceae bacterium
TCTTACCTCATCACGGAGCTGACCTCAATGAAAAAACTGCAAACCAAGATTGTCCTCGGAATCTTTCTTGTCCTGACTCTGGCGCCCTCGGTGTACGCCCAAACCCCCGCCACCACGAAGGATCTTGCCGCCGCCGTCGCCAAGGCGCCTACCGTCGCTGACCTGCAGAAGGGCGATCCCGGTGGTGCTCTCACCGGCAGCATCAACGATGTCCCCGTATCTGACGCCAAGACTGGCCTCACGATCGGCGACGTCGCCGCGCAGGTCGGCCAGAACAAGATCGGCATCAACTTCACCTGGACCCTGATCTGCGGATTCCTCGTCATGTTCATGCAGGCTGGTTTCGCCATGGTCGAAGCAGGCCTCTGTCGTGTGAAGAACGCCAATCACACCTACATGATGAACTTCACGGTGTATGCTTGCGGCCTCTTTGCCTACTGGTTGATTGGCTTCGCTATCCAGATGGGTGGTGCTGCCGGTAGCGGCAACCTCGGTGGACTGCAACCTCTTAACAGCGAACACCTGACCACCCTCTTCGGGCACAGCTGGGGCATCTTCGCTCACGCTGGCATGATGCTCTCCGGCAGTTCCTACGATGTCGGCGTCATGGTGATCTTCCTCTTCCAGATGGTCTTCATGGACACGGCTCTCACCATCGTCACCGGTGCGTGCGCCGAGCGCTGGAAGTTTCTCACATTCTGTGTCTCCTCGATTCTCATGGGCGCCTTCACCTATCCCCTGTTCGCCAACTGGGCATGGGGCGGCGGCTGGCTCTCCCAACTCGGCTCCAACGTTGGTCTCGGCAAGGGCTACTGTGACTTCGCCGGTTCGGGCGTAGTGCATGCGGTCGGCGGCATCACCGCTCTCGCCGTCGCGCTGATCCTTGGTCCGCGCATCGGAAAATTCAACAAGGACGGCTCACCGAATCCTATCGCCGGCCACGATATCTCCGCCATTCTCATCGGCTGCTTTATCCTCGCCTTCGGTTGGTTCGGATTCAATCCTGGAAGCACACTCGGCGCCTCCGGTGCCGGTTGCCTCCGCATAGGCTCCATTGCCGTCAACACGATGCTCGCTGGTTGCACTGGCACCTTTGGGGCCATGCTCTATATGTGGATCGCGAAGGGCAAGCCTGACTCCGGCATGAGCGCCAATGGTCTCCTCGCCGGTCTTGTCGCCATAACGGCTCCTAGCGGTTTCGTCAATACAGTCTCTGCCTGCATCATCGGTCTCATCGCCGGCGTCCTGGTCTGCTACAGCGTCGCCTTCTTCGAGAACAGCACCAAGGTCGACGACCCTGTCGGCGCCATCTCGGTCCACGGCGTCTGCGGCATCTGGGGCGTCATCTCCGTCGGGCTCTTCGCCGACGGCAAGAGCAACTACGGCGGCAGCTGGAACGGTGTCACCGGCTCGGTCACAGGCCTCCTCTACGGCGATGCCGGTCAGCTCGTCGCTCAACTGGTCGGCGTTGCCACGCTCATTGGCTTCGTCTTCAGCATGAGCTTTATCATCAATTGGATTCTCGAGATCTTCGTCGGCCAGCGCGTCTCCACGGAGACTGAGCTCGAGGGTCTGGACATTCCCGAAATCGGTGCTCTCGGATATCCCGAGTTTGTCATCAAGCCGGAACCGGCGTTCCTGCTCGCTGCAGACTAGTTCGTCGCGAGCCTCTGCGGCTTCCTTCAACAACGGCAGCGGGATGCGTTCTTCTGGCGCATCCCGCCACCGCCCTTACAACCCAACTAAGATATTCCCCCGAGCTGATTGGAGCCCAGGATATGAGCCATACATCTCTCACTCTTTCCTCCCGTCCCGGCGACGCTGCATCAGAGGTCTCCATCGTCACGGACGCTGATGAGCTCTCCCTCGCAACGTTGCTTCCGGTTAACACACTCGCCCAGGTCACCACGATGTTTCGCGATCCCTATGTGCTCGAGAAGCACGAGCGAGTCGAGCTGATCGAGCAGCTTCGCCACGCTGTCGCGCTGGAGCCCTCCATCGTCGAGTTGCGCGTCATCCTCGGCATGGCCCTGTGCACCAACTTCGAAGCACAGACCGCGCTCGAAGAGCTGCGCGAGGCTACCCTCATGGCGCCCGACAATTTTTTCGCGCGGCTCAAACTCGGCGAGATGCTCATGCGCCTGCGCATCTGCACTCAGGCCGCTGAGCAGACGCACATAGCAGCGCAGCTTGCCTGCCATCCTATCCAGTCCGAAATGGCGCGCAAGCAGGCCTCGGCGATCCGCACTATGCTGCGCGAGGGTGTCGAACGCGGGGGGCATAGCAGCCCCGGCTTCGTTGTCTCCGTCATCGAACGTCTCCAGCGCCTCCTTTTCTCACCCAGCGCCGCGAGCAACGACCAGAGTCCAGCCACCCTCAATCCACGGTGATCCATGCCTGAGGTAATCCATGCCTGAACTGCTGCAGCTGGCGCTGCTCATCGCGATCTTGCTGCCTCTGGGCAAAATCGTCGCCTCGCTGTGCACCCGCTTCGGCATCCCCGCCATCCTCGGCGAGCTCATGGTAGGTATCGCTGCCGGACCCGGCGGTCTCGATATCCTCCACTTCAGCCTCTTTCACGGCACCCTTGCCACCGGCTCGTTCATGCTGATCGCGCAGATTGGCGGCATGGTCCTCATGTTCATCGCCGGCCTCGAGACCGACATCGATCGGATGAAGGAGGCGGGCGGGACCGCCTTTCTCGTTGCTCTCTCCGGCGTGATCTGGCCCATGTTGCTCGGCACAGGCGCTGCCCATCTTCTCGGAATCTCCTGGACCTCCTCATTATTTCTCGGGGGCGCACTCACCGCCACCAGTGTGTCCATCTCCGCACGGACCCTCATGGATGGCGGACACATGTCCACACCCGAGGCCTCCGTGATCCTCGGCGCCGCAGTCATCGACGACGTCATGGGACTGTTCGTCCTCGCCTTCCTCACCGCTTACATCAGCAGTGGCACGGACTCCTTCGGCGTCGCTTCCGACGCTTCACGCTACTTGCAGAATCACTCCGCTCTCGC
>DATCBR010000132.1:0-4971 GCA_036511765.1 Acidobacteriaceae bacterium
TTCTGCGACTGCATCTTCTGCTGGATGGAGTACAGCCGCTTGATCCGCGATTCCACCCCCGCCTCTTTTCCATTGGCGTGCAGCAGTTGGCGGATGTCATGCACGATGGAGGCAAGAAACTCCTCATTCGCGCCGCGCAGGTTTTCAACCTCGCTGGAGAGTTCCTGATACGTGTAGGGATCGGTGTAGCGGAAGGCGAGGTCTTCGAGCTCGCCGCGCAGTTTGCCCATGCCCAGCCGGTGCGCCAGCGGCGCATAGACGTCCAGCGTCTCCCGCGAGATCTTCTGCCGCTTCTCCGTGGCCAGGTGCTCCAGCGTGCGCATGTTGTGCAGCCGGTCCGCCAGCTTGATCAGCACCACGCGCACGTCGGACACCATCGCCAGCAGCATCTTGCGGATGTTCTCCGCCTGATGGTCCTCGCGGTTGGCAAACTTGATCTTGTCCAGCTTGGTGACGCCTTCCACAATGTGCGCCACCTGCTCGCCGAACTGGTCCTCAATCTCGGCCGACGTCACATCGGTATCTTCGACCGCATCATGCAGCAGCCCCGCCGCAATGGCCGTCGAGTCCATCTTCATCTCTGCCAGCACCAGCCCGACCTCAAGCGGATGCACTACATAAGGCTCCCCGGAGACCCGCTTCTGGTCCTCATGCTGACGCAGACAGAACTGCCACGCGCGGCGAATGATGTCCAGGTCGTCGCTGGGTCGGTTGGCGTGCGCCTCCTCCAGCAGGCGCAAAAACTTAGCGTCGATCTGCGCGATCAGGCTGGCCGGAAACCCCGGCAGGAACGGCGCCGAAGACTTTTCCCCGCCGGCTGTGGCCTCGGCCACCGGCGCGCGCGGCGGCTCGCCCGGCGCATCCAGCGACGTAGAGCCAGGCGCTGCCGGTTCACGTCGAGTGCCTGCGTCGTGCACGGTTGGCTCGGTACTCATCCCCTCAGGCGATGAGGGTGCAGCTCTCCCAGGGTCGGGGGAGGCTGCTGGAGCGAAGGCCATATTCCATTATAAGTGGCCCGTAAAAGCCGCCGCGTCGCAATGTGCCGAAACGGGAAATGCCGGCGGCCCTGCTATCGGCGGCAAATCGATTCCCGTTCTACAACTTTTGAGGACGTGCAGAGTGCTCAGATGCATTGAAAAATGAAACCATGCGCCGCTAAACTCAGCGGCATACCGAAGATGCGTGTTCTGCTTTCACATCTTCAGGCCACTTACGGGTGACGCCATGCGTGCTTCCATCGTTGCAGCTCTCTGCCTTCCTCTTGTCCTTACAGGCTGCACACTTACCAACACGGGCACACCCTCGCTGGTGCAGGGCGCGGACCTGCTTGGTTCCGTCCACGGCGGCCAGCAACCCATCTCCGGTGCGCATGTCTACCTCTTCGCCGCCAACACCACCGGTTACGGCAACGCGTCCGTCTCGCTGCTGAACGCAGGAGCCACCGGCCATTCGGACTCAGTCGGCGCGTACGTGCTCAGCAATGCCAGCGGCAACTTCTCCATCTCCGGCGACTATAGCTGCACGCCCAACACGCAGGTGTATGTCTACGCCTTTGGCGGCGATCCCGGGGCCGGCGCCAACAGCCACGCTGCTCTGCTGGCCGCGCTGGGCAACTGCCCGTCCGGTGGAAACTTTGCCGGCTCCGTTCCCTTCATCAACGTCAACGAAGTGACGACCGTAGCCACGGCATACGCCATCGCAGGCTTCGCTACCGATGCAACCCACGTGTCGAGCTCCGGCACGGCGCTTGCCCAGACCGGCATCCAGAACGCGTTTGCCAACGCGGCAAACCTTGCCACCCTTTCAACCGGCGCTGCGGCCACCACCACCACCGGGGGCAACGGAACTCCTCCAACAAGCGAGATCAATACGCTCGCCAATGTTCTCGCGGCATGCATCAATTCGAACGGTGCCGTAACCGGCCCAACCAACCCCTCCGCCTGCTACACACTCTTCGCCAACGCGCTCTCCGGCGGGACCACCGGCACGCAACCTGCCGATACCGCCGCCGCAGCCATCAATATCGCGCACAATCCAGGCGCTAACGTGGCCGCGCTCTACGGTCTGCCGGGAGCGCAGCCGCCCTTCGCGCCCTCTCTCACCACCCAGCCCAATGACTGGACCGTCGGCATCCAGTTCGCCGAAGGCGGCGATCCCGCCGCAGGCGGCACCAACGATCCCTATGCAATTGCCATCGATCAGGACGGTAATATCTGGGCAGCCAACAACGGCGGCACCAACATCGGTGTGGTGGCCAAATTGGGCCCCGACGGCGCCATCAAGTCAGGCGATGCCGGATTCAGCGACGGGACCAGCCTTCTCTTCGACGGAATCGCTATCGATCTTAACGGCGATATCTGGGGCCCCTCTTTCGGCGCAAATTGCCTCGTAAAATTCCGCGGCTCCGACGGCTTGGTGCTTTCGCCTCCGGGCGGCATCACCGGCGGTGGTCTCAACGGCCCTCACTCGCTGGCCATCGACGGCTCGGACAATGCCTGGATTGCCAACGCTAACGGTGACAGCGTAAGCGAGTACTCCGTCGACTCCAATACCTGGGTCTCCAGCACCGGTTACACCGGAGGCAGTCTCTCTTCGCCGTGGAGCATCGCCATCGACCACGCGGGGAACGCCTGGGTTGTAGACAAAAACAATACCAATACACTGACGGAACTTACCGGAGGCGGCGCGACGCAAAATACCTATACCGGCATCGGCGGCATCAGCGCGCCCTTGGGTGTTGCAATCGACGCAGCCGGCGACATCTGGGTCGCCAGCAGTGGCAGCCTTGGAGCGGGCAATGTCTCGGAGCTGTCCAACGCCGGCTCCGCTCTCTCCCCCTTTTCGGGCTACGGGGCCGGAGCCGCTACCGGCGGCATCATCAATCCGCAGTCGATCGCCATCGACGGCGCCGGAAATGCCTGGACCGGAGACGCCTCAACTATCAGCGGCCAGAGCGTCTCTCCCATCGCGGAGTTCGACAACTCCGGCAATGCGATCTCGCCCAGCAATGGCTACGTCGCCCCGGGGATTGTGGACCAGACCGTTGCTATCGCGGTGGACGGCTCCGGCAACGTCTGGGCTGCGGACCCTTCGGCCAACTACCTCGTGGAGCTCGTCGGCGCGGCGACGCCCGTCGTCACTCCGCTCTCCGTCGCAACCAAGAACAACACCCTGGGAACGCGCCCTTAGCCTGCACCCGCAGTCGGACCGCGTCCTCGTGCCTCACCGCCCTGCTACCTTCGTCTGGATCGCGAAGATCGACCCACGCGCCCCGATGAACAGCGTGCGATGGTCGTCGCCCCCAAAGGCAAGACTGGTCGGCCGCTCCGGAACTTCCACAACTCCCAGTGCTTTCCCGGCCGGACTGTACAGATACAGTTGTCCGTCGGCCACGTAAACATTCCCGGCCGCATCCGTGACCACGCTGGATCCGCCGCGTGAAAGAAACGGCGCGACCCCAATCTCCTTCAACCCAGCCAGCGTGATGTGATCGGTGGCGTCATCCTCTTCGCTCACGGCCAGGCGCTTGCCGCCCAGCGGCACAATCGCCCACTGCGACGCCTGTAGCATCGGCTGCCACGTGCCGCCCGCCATCACCGCCGTATTCGTCCCCGGCGCATAGAAGAAGTCGCGATGTTCGTCCGTCACGGCCGCAGTGATCGCCATGTTGCTGCCCCGCGCATACACCACACCGCGGCGGTCCATCTGCTTCACCAGCGTATCCATGCTGTTGTGGAACCCGATCGGCAGCAGCAGACTGGTCCCATCCAACGCAGTCGCCGCAGGCGCGAGCTTGGCCGCTGCGCCGCTCTCCGTATCAACGTTGTAGACTGCCTTGCTCAGATCGACCGCCAGCAGCGTGTGCGGCGCAAGGAATGCCACCGCCTGCGGCGCCGGCACCTGGTTCGTCAGCAGCTCTGCCTGCTTCGTCGCCGCATTCCAGCGATAGATCTTGTGCATCGCCGAGTCGGTGAAGAAGAGATGGCCTCCGTCGTCCGTTGTCAAGCCAGACGCATTGCTGAAGCCCGAAGCCACTTGCTCCAGCTTCGCGCCTGGCACAAACGCTGTCGGAAGCGGCAACGCTGGCCCCGGCTTGTTCGCCGCCGAGATCTCAAACGACGTGAAATCGTGCGTGCGCACACGAACGCCGCTGGTGGAATCGAACACGCTGTTGTCATACGCCAGCCGCGTCATGCTGAAGGTGTGCATATTCTCGAAGCGAATGCCGGTGGAGTCGGTGGACTCAACCGCATTCAACTTCGGCTTTATATTCCTCGACACGCGATACGCGAACAAATTGACGAACGTGATGTTGTGCGCGTCGTTCAGTTCAGCCGTAAACGAGTCCGCGCCTGCCGGGTTCTCCTCCTCCGTCTGCAACGCATAAATGGTCCAGTTGGACGCGTGGTGGAACTGCGTCTCGTGATGCATGTGGTGCTCGCAGGACATCTGGTAAACGATCGTCGGCGTCGTCGTGTTCTCCACCACCAGGCCCGCCTTGGCGTTCGTGTTGGAGGTCCACACACCACGGATAAGCCCGCCGCCGCCATCGCGCACCGTAATGCTGGGATACTGCGTCTCCGCCGTGCTCGGTCCGCGCGCAAACCCGCCCGCCGGCCGTTGGCCCTGTGCACCCGCAACTCCCGCACCTGGAGCCGCTCCGGGCGCACCAGCCCCACGCGGACCTCCCGGACCTCCGCCGGCCCGCTGCGCTGGCGCACCAGCCCCACGCGGCGGACCAGCCTGGCCGCCGCCCTGTGGCCTTCCAAAATTTGCGCCGACACGTCCATGCCCCGCGGCAAAGTTCACATCGTCCAGCATCGAATGCGGCCCCGCCATCCACACAATGCCCGCCACGCGCGGCGCAACATTGCCCGTGTCGATCCCAATGCTGCGGATGATCGCATCGCCGCCCTTCGCGCTCTCCACCAGCGGAATCGCGTCGCCCGCGCCCGCAAACGCCGGGTCATT
>DATCBR010000133.1:0-2194 GCA_036511765.1 Acidobacteriaceae bacterium
CATCGTCTCAATTCCGTCCCAGAGATTCTGCATCCGAAGATTTACATTCGCCGCATGCTGATTGTCGTCGTGGTTAGCAATCGGAATCGATAGCGTTGGTGAACCCGAAGCGCGCTCCATCGCATTCAGTGGAACCGTGCCTCCCGACGTCGGCAGCAGAATCACCGCACCCCGCGCGCTCTCCACTGCACGCACCACCTCCTGCGCAATCGGCAGATTCATCGGCGTACGCAGCGGCTCTTCTCCTTCATCCAGTACCATCCGTGCGACGCGAGGGTGACTCCTCCGCTCCTCGACAGTCGGCTCAGCGGTGGTCACGAAGTAGCCCTGCGACTGGACGAAGTCCACGACCCGTTGCTGCTGTGTCCGCGCCTGCTCGCCGACCACGAGGCGCAGATCAATGCTGGCCGTCGCCGTCGAGCCAATCGAGTTGGTAGCCTGCTCCCCCGTCTTTCCCGCAGTGATGCCCGTGACCTCCAGCGACGGCTGGTTCAGCAGCGCAAGCAGATGCTCCCCACCGCCCATCGACCTGCCCAGCGCAAATTCTTTGCGCAGCATCTCGTCGTTCACCGGTGCGTCCGCAAGCGCCTTCTGCTCCAGCGTTCCCAGCGGCGCGATGCCCTCGTAGAAATGTGGAATCAGCACATGGCCGTCTGCGTCCTTCATGCCCCCCAGCAGTTGAGCCAGCATCATCGCAGGGTTCGGAGCCCAGTTCCCATAGTGGCCACTGTGCAGCGGATGCGCAGGGCCATACACCGTCAGCTCGATGTGCGCGTCACCGCGTGCGCCGAAGAGAATCACCTGCTTCCGCGTCTGATCGATGGGGCCATCGCACACCAGCCAGATGTCGCCAGTAATAAGGCTGCGATGCGCATCGAGGATCTGTTCCAGGTGCGGCGATCCCGCCTCCTCTTCGCCCTCCCAGATGAACCGCAGGTTCGCCTTCAGAGGGAAGTGCGCAGCCTGCAGAGCGGTCAACGCGGTGAGCTGCGCAAAGATCGCTGCCTTGTCATCGCCGGCACTGCGAGCGTAGATGCGAGCCTCGCCGTCCACCTCTTTCAGCGTCGGAGTAAACGGCGGCGTCGCCCAATCGGACGCGACCACCGGCTGACCGTCATAATGCGCATAAAACACAATCGTCCGCGTTGCGTCCGGCACCTTCAACTCCCCGTACACGACGGGAGGCACCGACTCGGGCAGCTCCGGCGCCGCCAGCAGTGTTGCCGGAATACCGTGTGCGCGCAGTTGGTCCAGCAGGTACGCGGCGTTGCGCCGCAGACCGGCAGGGTCTACCGCCACGTTTGGAAGCCGGAGAAATTCCTCAAACTGTCCCGTCAGCTGGTCATGCCGAGGAGCAGTGTAGGCCTGCGCAATTTTCGGTGCAGGAGGCAATGGTTCGGTCTGTGCGGCAGCGGTCACGGCGGTGAACAGGGCCGCAGCCAGCAGCGAATATCGTGTGCGAAGCATGCCGCCAAACTACCATAAATTCCGCGCAAAGCGGCACAAACGAGCAACGGGCACAGCCGAAGCCGTGCCCGTTGCGTCAAGCTCAACCACGGTTAGTAGCGGTAGTGGTCCGGCTTGTACGGCCCTTCAACCGGCACACTCAGATACGCCGCCTGCTTAGCCGTAAGCGTCGTCAGCTTCACGCCAATCTTCTCCAGGTGCAACCGCGCAACCTCTTCGTCAAGGTGCTTCGGCAGAATATAAATGCCGACCTTGTAGATGTCCTTATTCTTCCAGAGGTCGAGCTGCGCCAGCGTCTGGTTGCTGAAGCTCGCCGACATGACAAAGCTCGGATGACCCGTCGCGCAGCCCAGGTTCACCAGTCGGCCTTCTGCCAGGATAAAGATCGCGTTGCCATTCTCGAATGTGTACTTGTCCACCTGCGGCTTGATGTTCTCGCGCACTGCGCCCTTGAAGGCATTGAGCGGTTCCATCTGGATCTCATTATCGAAGTGTCCGATATTGCAGACAATCGCCTGGTCCTTCATCCGCTTCATGTGCTCGAGCGTAATGATGTCGACGTTGCCCGTGCAGGTCACATAAATATCGCCGCGGCCCAACGTGTCTTCGAGCGTCGTCACCTCGTAGCCCTCGATCGCCGCCTGCAGAGCATTGATCGGATCGACCTCTGTGACGATGACGCGAGCGCCAAGTCCGCGCAGGCTCGCCGCCGAACCTTTGCCCACAT
>DATCBR010000134.1:0-7996 GCA_036511765.1 Acidobacteriaceae bacterium
ATTCCGGTGATCAATAAAATCGATCTGCCTGCTGCTGAGCCGGAGCGCGTCCGCGAGCAGATCGAAGAAGTGATCGGGATCGACGCCAGCGACGCGATTCTCTGCAGCGCCAAGCAGGGTGTGGGCATCCACGAAATTCTGGAAGCGATCGTGAAGCGCATCCCGCCGCCCGCGGGCGATGCCGATCAACCGTTGCGCGCCCTGATTTTCGATTCCTGGTTCGATCCGTATCGCGGCGTCATCGTGCTGGTGCGCGTGATCGACGGCAAGTTGAAGCTGAACCAGCGCATCAAACTCTGGTCGAACGGCCAGCAGTTCGATGTCGAAGGGCTCGGTTATCAGTCTCCCAAGGCGATCCCATCCCAGGAACTGGTTGCCGGCGAAGTGGGCTACATCTACGCCAACATCAAGAACGTGGCCGATGCGAAGATCGGCGACACCGTTACGGACGCCGAAAACCCCGCCGCCGAACCCCTGCCAGGGTTCGAAGAAATCAAGCCGATGGTCTTCGCCGGACTTTATCCGGTGGAATCGCACGAGCACGGCCTGCTGCGCGATGCCCTGCAAAAGCTCCAGTTGAACGACAGCGCGATGAGCTTCGAGCCGGAAAATTCGGTGGCGCTGGGATTCGGCTTCCGCTGCGGCTTCCTCGGCCTACTGCATCTGGAGATCATTCAGGAGCGTTTGGAGCGCGAGTACGATCTCGACCTGATCATCACCGCGCCCGGCGTGCGCTACAACATCACGCTGACCGACGGTTCGACCCTCGAAGTCGACAATCCCTCGCGCTGGCCGGACCCGTCGAACATCGAGGCGATTGAAGAGCCGGTGATCCTGGCGAAGATTCTGACGAATGAAGAGTACGTCGGCGGAATCTTCAAGCTTGTCGAAGACAAGCGCGGACGGCAGGTGAACTTCGAGTACGTCTCCGAGACGCGGGTGATGATTACGTATGAGCTGCCGTTGAATGAGATCGTGCTCGACTTCTACGACCGGCTGAAGTCAGTATCGCGCGGCTATGCGTCGCTGGACTATCACATGCAGGGCCACTGGATCTCGCCCATGGTGAAGATGGATATTCTGATCGGCGGCGACCCCGTGGATGCGCTCTCAATCATCGTGCATCGCGACTCGGCGTATGAACGCGGGCGCGCGCTGGTGTCCAAGATGCGCGAGCTGATCCCGCGGCAGATGTTCGAGGTGGCGATCCAGGCGGCGATCGGCTCAAAGATCATCGCGCGCGAAACAGTGACCGCAATTCGCAAGAACGTCATCGCCAAGTGCTACGGCGGCGACATTAGCCGCAAGCGCAAGCTGCTGGATAAGCAGAAGGAAGGCAAGAAGCGCATGAAGCGCATCGGCAAGGTGGACATCCCGCAGGAGGCGTTCCTGGCGGTGCTTAAAGTCGGCGAGGAATAAGGACACACCGACAGCCGCGATTGGGGCAGTAGAGTCGGGCATGAATTTGTGGAATCTCCATTGGATGCCGTTGCTACGCATTGTGGAATCTGTGGAAACTACTTTCTTTGCGTACTTTGCGGAGGCTGCGACAGGGATTGGCGGTATTTCCAGCCCCCGGCGGCTCAACTGTAACGAAAGAAAGAAGATTTACCGTTGAGACTGCGGGCCGACAGCCGCAAATATAACGTTCTAAAATGGAATGTGAAGATTGTGCAATCTTGAATCCACAAAATTTTCCACATGGTTGGACAGGTTGGGATTGCTGCAAATGCCACAAAGAGGAGGCCCGAAAGGCCTCCTCTTGCATATGCGGTTCGTTGGATTACTTGGCTGGTGTGGTGGTGCGAGGTGCAGTGGTGGAGCGCCCGGTACCGCTGGCGGCAGGACGATGGGCCCCTCCTGTGCCTGTGGCCGGAGCCGCCGGAGGCGGAGCTGCAACACCGGAAGATGCGTTGTAGGCCTCGATCACGGCCTGCGTGATGTCGGCGTTCTGGTCCTGCGCCGCCCAGATCAACGGGCTCTGTTGCCCGCCGTAATCGAAGAGCAGCGTGTAGCCGTTCTTGGCGACGTAGTTGACCATGGTGTCGTGTACTTTGGCGGCGATCTTCTGCAGTCCCTCATTCATGTCTGCCTGATAGGAGTTGCTTGCGTCGTCGCTGTCGCGCTGGAGTTGCTTGTCCTTGGTGTCGATCTCTTTCAG
This sequence comes from Acidobacteriaceae bacterium, assembly GCA_036511765.1. Classification (GTDB taxonomy): domain Bacteria; phylum Acidobacteriota; class Terriglobia; order Terriglobales; family Acidobacteriaceae; genus Edaphobacter. The sequence continues at coordinate 2,162 of DATCBR010000134.1, forward strand.
GCGGCGGTTGCGCTCCTCATCGGTGGTGCTGGCGGGAGCGGCCTGCAACTGCTTCTTCAGGGAATCGACGTCGGCAGCGAGGGCCTCCAGCTTGTCCTTCTGCGGCTGGTACTTCTTCTGCAGGTCCATGGCGACCTTCTGGCCTTCGTTGGTCTCCTCCACGGCGCCGATGAAGTTGACCAGCGCAATCTTTGCGGGGAATGCGCTGGGCGGCGGCAGCTTCGCTTCGGCGGGAATGGCTGCTGGAGCGGCGGGTGCGGCCGGCGCCTGGGCGATTGCGGCAATGGGAAGAAGGCCGGCGACAAACGCGGCGAGAAGTGAGGACTTAGTGTTCATGAGATTCGGTGTTGCTCCTTGGGAATTGGGAAGAGGTTGCGCCGGAAAGACAGGGCGGCGGAATGGTTGGAGAGCCAGCCTCTATTTTGAGGGCGCTGGTGCGGGCTTGGGGGCGGCGGGGCGCGGACGTGCCGCAGACGATGGAGCCGCGGGCACCGGCGCGGCCACGCCGGATGTCTTATTGTATGCATCCACCACGGCCTGGGAGATGTCGGTTCCCGGCGCCCAGAGGACGGTCAAGCCACCCTGCTGTGGCTGGCCGGTGTTATCCAGCAGCATGGTGTAGCCATTGTCCTGCACGTACTTGATGACCACGGGCCCCAGCTTTTGAGCGACTTTGGCGATCGCCTCCTGGGCGTCATTGTTAAAGGCAGTCTGCGCGTCATCCGCGTCACGCTGCAACTGTTTCTGCTTGGTGTCGATGGTGCGGGCGCGTGATGACTTTTCCTCGTCGCTCATGGTTGCAGGGGCGCCCTGTAACTGCTTGGTCAGGGAATCGATCTCGTCTTTCAGCCTCTGCAGACTGGTCATCTGCGGTTCGTAGTGCTTTTGAACGTCGGCGATCGCCTTCAGTCCTTCATTGGTGGCGCCAGCCACCTGTTCAAACTCAATCACCGCGATCTTCGCGGGAACGGCCTGGGGCGGCGGAAGGGCCGCTGGTTTGGCGGAGGGTGCTGCAGTTTGTGCAAAAGCTGCGGCAGAAAGCGTTCCCGCAGCGAACGCGGAGAGGAGTGCGAGCTTGAGATTCATTAGTTGGAGTTGCTCCTTGCAGAAATCCTGCGAGTCTTGTTCTTCAGCCCGCCTGGAACGTGCAGGCTACTCTGTTAACCACTTACCGATGCGTTCACGCAGGCGATACACCCATCAGCGTGATCGATTCTTCGCTTCAGTCTGTGCGGCAACAGTGCGGCTGCTGGCCAGCCAGCGTGTCCGATTATATGTTTGGGCCGGAGTGGGGTCAATCGTGCTTCCGAATTCTGGAGTTGTCCAGCTCTGTCCTCTGTTTTCTGGGACGATTCCCGGCCCAAATGGCGAGCTTTACCGCAGAATTCTTGGATTTAAGGGGCGTTTGTCCCAAACGCTGTTTTGGCATAGAGATTGCATTGGCTGTGGGTAGTTCTTTCCAGCCCCGAAGCATCCATAGAAGATGCCCGCGGGGTTCTGAAGGGCCTCGTGCCCAAACGCAGGACAATTTCAGGAGGCCGTGACTGGCCATTGTGCTGAGGCCGCTCTCCACGGGGCGGCTTCCGGCGTTAATGCGACAGGTTGTATCTCCAAAGGGGGAGCAAATCCCCATTGATCCCTTGCATTGAATGACATGGGCGTCTTTAGAACTTCCTCTTGCCACGCAGCACCTTTGGGCGTAGCATGAAGTTGCCTTTTGGAACCGGCTGTGGGTGCCGATACCTGTGCGAAGGCCTGTCTTGCTTGAGAGAAGCGGCAGAAGAGCACAGGCTCCGATAAGATTTCGGTGATTTTCTGGATTATGGAAGCGCTGGTTGCGGACCGCCAGGAGCTTCGTCCGCCAGTATCTCCGGTCTTGGATCGCAACAGCGGTACGGAAAATGGATTTGCCACAATGGCGTCGCCGCCTGGGCTTTGGTCCCAGGTAGAAGTGGGCGACTCCAACCGATGATGGCAATTCTGGCTGGCAACCCGAGTAGTTCGCCAGACGGACGCATCTGAAGAGATGCATAGAAACGGAAGTTTCGAGTACAACTTGATACCGTTTTCACCGACGCGACAAACCGGCCTGCACCGTCTCCGCAGCAAGTGCGGAGGACGAAACATGCTGCGCGCGTGGGTTGCAAAACGCGAATCGTAAACCAGGGAAGTGGAAGCAATGAGTTCAGAGCAGAATCTGTCTGAGTCGCCGGCGTACCAGGAATACTCGCCGTCGCAGATCGACCCCAACACAAACGGCAACGCATCGACAGCGCCTGGCATGGGCCAGTCCAAGAGCAGCCGCCGCCGCCGGCGCAAGCGGAAGAACAAGCTGTCTCCCGGAACTCCCGGTGCCGAGGCCCAGAGCAACGTGCAGAATGGCGCTCCGGTGGTTGGCGATATTCAGGCTGGGGGGCAAAGTTTTGCGGCTGCCGCAACGCCGCAGCAGAACTACAACGGCGGTGCGCAGCAGCAGCCTGGCCAAGCCGGCAAGCGCTGGAAGAAGAAGTTCCGTGACCGCCAGCGCGGAGGCCAGGAGAACCCCGGCAACCAGGCCGGCGGCAGCTACTCCAATGGAAATGGCCATGCTCCCATTCATCGGGACAGAGATACACACCAGCCGGGCAATAACGCGTTTTCCGGCGGCAAGCGCAAAGGCAAGCAGCGCGACCGCGGCCCGCGCAGCTTTGTAGGTCCCATGGACCACAGCTATCGCGCGGTAAGCGGCAACTTTGCCGAGGGCCCGGCGGCCACCATCGACACCTTCGGCGGCCGCGGCGGCGGACGCGGCGGTTACGTCAGCGATTCGCAGCCCATCGACTACTCAGTCGGCCGGCCGATTCCCATCGCGGAAGACGCGCCGACCCGGATCTACTTCTTCATTGAGGACCTCTTCTTCAACGCGAAGATCACGGAGACGGCGCGCAAGCTGGGCGTGAAGGTCGCGTTCCTGAAGAACGAGAAGGACGCGCTGGCCCAGATGACTGAACTGGCTGAGGCCGACCGCCCCGGTCTGATCGTATTTGACCTGAACAGCGCGAACGTCAAACCGCTAACGCTGATTCCGAAGCTGAAGACCAAGCTGAAGAAGAGCACGTCAATCATCGGCTTCCTCCAGCACATCCAGGGCGACCTGAAGGCCAAGGCCGTCGAGGCTGGCTGCGACACGGTAATGCCGCGCGCCGCTTTCTCGCAGAACCTGCCCAACCTGCTGCGCCGCTACGGCACGCAGGAAGAGGAAGACAATACGAACTACAACATGTAAGAAGTTGTCAGTTGTTTCAGTGAAGAGCGGTCCGCAATGCGCGGGCCGCTTTCTATTTTGTGACGTGCGAGTTAAGAAACGGCGGCGTGGATTGCGAGCAGTTGCTCCAGCAGACCGCGCAGTTTATCCAAGTGCAACGCATTGGCGCCGTCGGACTTTGCGTGCGCCGGATCGTCGTGCACCTCAAGGAAGATGCCGTCCACACCGGCTGCGACGGCTGCGCGTGCGAGCACCGGGATGAACTCCGGCTGGCCGCCTGAGATTCCATTGGCAGCCGAGGGCGTCTGCACCGAATGCGTGCCGTCAAAGACAACCGGGGCGAAGCCGCGCAGGACGGGCAGCGCGCGCATGTCGACCACGAGGTTGTTGTAGCCAAAGCTGGCGCCACGTTCGGTGAGGAAGATCCGCGCCGGCTTTGCTGCTTTCGCCTCGCCCACCTTCGCAACTGCATGCCTCATGTCCCACGGCGCGACGAACTGGCCCTTCTTGATGTTGATCGCACGGCCGGTTTGCGCGGCCGCGGCAAGCAAGTCGGACTGACGGCAGAGGAACGCGGGAATCTGCAGCACGGCCTCCACGTCGCCCAGTGCATCGGAGAGGCGTGGACAGTCCTCCGGCGTGTGCACATCGGTCAGCACCGACAGCCCTGTGTCTTTCGCGATGGCGCGCAGAATCCGCGCACCCTCCGCCAGCCCCGGTCCGCGAAAGCTGTGGCTGCTGGTTCGGTTCGCTTTGTCGTAGCTGGCCTTGAAGATGTACGGCAGCTTCAGGTCGGCTGCGATGCGCTGGATCGCCTCGGCCATTCTGCGCGCATGCTGCTCAGACTCGATGACGCACGGCCCGGCGATCAGGAACAGCTTTCCGCCGCCAACCTCCACGGCACCAATCTTGAATGAGTCGCTCACCAGCACCATTGAAACACAGGCGTCCGCCGGGTTTCATACAGATCGCGGCGCGCTTTGCGATGGCTACAGCGGATCGATCGCTGATAGAGAACTGAAGGCTCTACTGCGCTGCTGCTGGTGGGTGTGGAGATTTGTCGCTGGTAGCGCGAATCACGAGATAGGATGCGCGTGTTGTACCGACATTGCGAAAGTTACGTTGATCGGTGGGCGCCCAGTACATCAGTGATCCGGCGTTCATGCGCGAAGAGATGCCGTTGACGGTCACCTCTACCTGTCCTTCGCGAAGAATGCAGACCTCGTCGTTGGGGTCCCGGTCGGGCGTGGTTTGTTTGCCCGGATCGATCCGGGTGATGTGGCTCTCGATCGCGAGAAAGGTAGTTGTGGGTTGAGACTGCACGACGACGGAGCGGGAGCCGGTGGGCGTGGTGATCACTGGCAGGGAGTTGGTATCGATGACGGTAGAGCCGAATTTGCCCGGAGTGTTCTGCGTCGCGGCGGAGGGTGCGTTGGCCGCGGCCTGTGTGCTTGCTACATCCGACACGAAGTTGACAACGTAGTAGGTCGCAGGTGTGGTGCCGACGTTGCGCGCGTTATGCGGGTCGTTGGAGGCGAAGAATACATAGGCGCCCGGACCGGCGTGGTGGACCTGGCCGTTGATGTTGAAGTCGACCTGGCCCTCGCGGACGTAGATGATCTCCTCCCACGGGTGGCGATGGATGGCGTGCGACTCTTTGCCGGGCGCGAGTGTGGTGATGTGCACCTCGACCTTGTCCATTGCGATGGAGGGATTGTCGAAGACAGGCTTCGGGCTGGTGGCAGGCAGCGAATCGAGATCGACGAAGGTCGAGTGGAGGATGAAGGACTCTTTCGGCGGAGCGTAAGCGACCGCGACGGGGGCGGTCTGCGCGAAAGCGACCGGCATAAGCGATGTGAGAGCGATTGCTAAGAGGCTGGGCGTGGCGACGCGTGAAAAGCGTGCGGATTTCATGCACGGGAGGATAGCAGGTGCGCGGCCCGATTGGCAGAATTGCTAGCCGAGGCGCAGGAGGGTACGGACGGAGATGTCTTCGTCCACGTCTTCCCAATGGATGCCATCACCCCGGCCGATCATGCGCCAGCGCTTGCGCTGCTCCGGCGTGGCGTTGCGGAGGCGAGGGAACCACTCGATGGGAACTGCGAGCTCCCGGCCGTCGGCGAGAGTAACGCGCAGCATGGCTTCGTCGACGACTACGTCGACGGCGGCTGAGTCAAACTGAATTGCCGAAGTACTCATGCCAGGCCTCCATGAATAGCTGCTCGTTCTCTTCGATGATTTTACGGATTGTTGTGAGTTGATGCGAACGAAATCCGTGATTTGAAGCCAGCCGAACGGGACCGAGCCAGAATTTCGCGACATTCTCCGCCGCTGCAACATGGATATGCGGGGGTTCGTCGTTTTCAAGCGAATAAAAGAAAAATCGGTATGGACCAACGCGCAGGACAGTTGGCATAGGCTACTTGATGATGCCTCGGTCTGATGAGGCGATGAAGTCAGCGAGGTAGCGGACGTGCTCGGCGGCGGCGGCGTCGAGCGGAGTGACATCTGAAATCCCGGGTGCGGAAGGTGCATCCAGCGCAGGCGCTTGCCCAACCATGGCGCGGATGGCGGCGAGGGCGTCGGCGGTG
>DATCBR010000135.1:0-2538 GCA_036511765.1 Acidobacteriaceae bacterium
ATAGACTGTTCTCTTGACCCGCGAAGCCCCATCAACCGCCGAGCTGCCGCCCCGGCCCACCGCGCGTCACGTCCTTGAGTTCGCAGCGGCCTGGCTCTTCGTCCATGCTCTCGGCACGTTCCCACGTTTCCTCGCCCGTGCCGCGGGAGCGATGGTCGCCCGCATCGCCTGGCTTGCGGTCCCGCGCCTCCGCCAGGTTGGCCTGCGCAATCTCTCGCTCGCCTTCCCGGACAAATCTGCCGCTGAACGCGAGCGCATCCTTCGACTTGAATACCGCAACCTCGGCTGGCAGCTTGCCGAGTTCGCAAAGATGTCCAGCTACTCCCGCGAGTCCACCTCGCGCTTCATCCGCTACGAAGGCCTGGACAACTATCTTGCCGCGCGCAACCGCGGCAACGGGGTACTCGTGCTCACCGGCCACCTCGGCGCGTGGGAGCTTTCGAGCTACTACCATTCACTCGCCGGCTATCCCATGGGTATGGTCATCCGCCGCCTGGACAATCCGCTCGTCGACCGCATGGTCAACCGCATCCGTTGCCGCCACGGCAACCGCGTCCTGCACAAGGACGACTTTGCCCGCGGGCTGATCGGCGCAATGCGCTCCGGCGAGACCGTCGGCATCCTGATGGACACCAACATGACCCCGCCGCAGGGAGTCTTCGTACCCTTCTTCGGTACGCTCGCCTGTACCGCTTCGGGCCTCGCCCGCGTCGCGCTCAAGACCGGCGCCGCCGTCATCCCCGGCTTCCTCATCTGGGAGGAATCTGAACAAAAATACGTCCTGCACTTCCTGCCCGAGGTCGCGCTCGTCTCCACCGGCGACTCCGAAGCCGATGCCATCGAGAACACCGCCCGCCTCACCGCCGTGCTCGAAGACGTCATCCGGCGGCATCCTGACCAGTGGCTCTGGATGCACCGCCGCTGGAAGACCCGGCCCGAAGGCGAGCCGTCGCTCTATTGATCGCTGACTCGCATTTACAATCGCCTCAGTGGACACCTCGACAATCGTAATTCTCGACTTCGGGTCGCAGTACACCCAGCTCATCGCGCGCCGCATCCGCGAGTTCAACGTCTTCTCCGTCGTGCTTCCCTGCACCGCGCCGCTCGACCAGGTGCGCGCGCTCAAGCCGCTCGGCGTCATCCTCTCTGGCGGCCCGTGCTCGGTCTATGACGCCGATGCCCCCGCTGCCGATCCCGCGGTGCTTGCTCTCGAAGTTCCAGTCCTCGGCATCTGCTACGGACTCCAGTTCATCGTGCATCATCTCGGCGGCAAGGTAGAGCCCGCGCCCGCGCGCGAGTACGGCCACGCCGAGGTCGAGGTCGTCGCCGAGACGCCGCTCTTCCACGGGCTGCCACAGACGATGAATGTCTGGATGAGCCACGGCGACGAAGCGAAGCAGCTTCCCGAAGGCTTCTCCCTCACTGCCCGCACGCCCAACGCACTCGCCGGCATCGCCAACGAGGCCCGCCGCATCTGGGCCGTGCAGTTCCACCCTGAGGTCGCGCACACGCGCCAGGGCATGGAGCTGCTGCGCAATTTCGTCATCGGCATCTGCGGCGCAAAACCCGATTGGACTCCCGAGCACTTCATCCAGTCCACGGTCGAGCGCGTTCGCGCCCAGGTCGGCGACGGCCACGCCATCTGCGGGCTCTCCGGCGGAGTCGACTCCTCGGTCGCCGCCGTCCTCGTGGCGCGCGCCATCGGAGATCGCCTCACCTGCATCTTCGTCAACAACGGCGTTCTCCGCAAAGACGAGTTCGCCAAAGTCCAGAAGACCATGCGCGAGCGGCTCGGCCTCAACGTCGTTGCCGTGGACGCAAGCGACCGTTTTCTCTCGCGCCTCGCCGGCATCACCGATCCCGAACAGAAGCGCAAGATCATCGGCAATGAGTTCATCGCCGTATTCGACGATGAAGCGAAAAAAATATTCGAGTCCGAACGCGGCACATCCAGTTCCGGCGGGTCAGGCTCTGGCGGTCAAGAGATCGCCTGGCTTGTTCAGGGCACCCTCTACCCCGACGTCATTGAGTCCTCCTCCGTCAAAGGCCCCTCGCAGACCATCAAGAGCCATCACAACGTCGGCGGCCTGCCCGCGGACATGAAGCTCAAACTCATCGAGCCGCTCCGCGACCTCTTCAAGGACGAGGTCCGCCGCATCGGCCGCGACCTGCAGATGCCCGACGACATCCTCGAGCGCCAGCCCTTCCCCGGCCCCGGCCTCGCCGTGCGCATCCTCGGCGAGATCACCGCCGACCGCGTCGCGCTGCTGCAGGAGGCCGACGAGATCGTCGTTGCCGAGATCAAGGCCGCAGGCCTATACCGCAAGCTCTGGCAGTCCTTCGCGGTCCTTCTACCAGTCAAGAGTGTTGGGGTGATGGGCGACCAGCGCACCTACGCCTACACCTGCTGCATCCGCGCCGTCGAGAGCGAAGACGGCATGACCGCCGACTGGGCCGCGCTGCCCTACGAGGTGCTGCGTACCATCTCCAGCCGCATCGTGTCGGAGGTGCGCGGCATCAACCGCGTCGTTTACGACA
>DATCBR010000136.1:0-3469 GCA_036511765.1 Acidobacteriaceae bacterium
GCCTGGGAAGCGACGCTCGCTAAGCGACGGGTGGCGGCATAGGAGGAGGTGCGGGGCTTCCGCTCACCCGCGCAACATACTCAGCCCAGTAGGCGTCGTCCTTCTCAGGGTCGAGGCTGCTCTTTGAAGTGCTGGTGACCTTGTTGCCCCGGCCTTTGAGGAAGACCGCAAGTGCGAGGATGAGTCCGAGGCCCACGAAGGCTGGGATCGCGAACACGCCAAAGAAGGCAATTGGAATGGCGATGACCAGCAGGAACGCGAAGAAGGTGACGCAGCCGCACGTCGAGGTTGTCTTGATCGTGCGCCCGTCGGCACTGATCCGACTGATGCGAGCCATGTACGATGGTCTCCTGGCCGGTTGTGTCCACGGGGTTCATCCGTGTTGACCTTCCGGCCTTCTTGACTATACCCGAAAGGGGCAACCTCCACGCGGCCATAGCGTCAGGGCGTGCCCAGCGGCTTCATTCCCGACCAAGTCGGCATCGAAGAGCTCTTCAACGATCCCGCCGGCCCGATCGGCCTTGAGTTGGAGAAGATCGGCGCCGAGGGGGTGACCATCGCCCAACGCTTCGCCCCGGTGGTGACCGGTGCCCTGCAGGCTTCGATCCGCTACACGGTGGAAGAGGATCCCCTCGGGGGGCTTGCTACCTACATCGGCTCGGACCTCGATTACGCGATCTACATCGAGTATGGGACTGGCCACGGTTCGTGGGTCGGCGGACCAACGGAGGCCGACGCCTTCTTAAGGCCAATGTTGCAAGTGGTCCAGCCCTAGTGACCAACCTCGTGATCGTCGACGCTGAGGCAACAGTCCGCAACTGGGCGCGCGCCGAGACGAACATCGTGGCAGCCGTCGGGACGCGGACCTTCTTCTCGACTGAGATCGCCTATCCGAAGGCCGCGCTGGCCTCGAACGCGACGCCCTGGATCGTGATGACCCTGATCAGCGAGACCTTCCAGGCCGGGGATGTCGGGATGCAGCTGGCGCTGATCCAGTTCGACTGCCGAGCCACGACCAAACTGATCGCCGCAGACATCGCCACGGCGCTCGAGACGGCGGGACGCCTGCTAACCTTCGGCGCACCCGTCTCGGTGACGATCCCGACTGGTACGGCGAGGATCGCGTGGGCGGACGTCCGCCAGAAACGCTGGCTGCCCGACCCGACGCTGAACATTCCGAGGTACGTCGTGGACATCCTCTTCGCGATTTATGGCGCTGAGGCGTAAGGCAAACCAAGCCAGGCCATAGGCTGCTGTCAGTAGCCAACCTTCGTCTCGAGGAGACACAAGGATGACCGCGAAGTTAGCGGCCGGCGGATCTCGACGCGACCTTGCGAGCCTGACGGGCACGCATGGCGATTCGGTTGCACTCCCGACACTTGCGCCAGCCGTTCGCCGCGATCACAGTGTTCGCCGCATCATAGGGATGGCCCTTCGGGCACTCCGTCTTCGCCACATTCACCGCGCAAGGACTGACGCCGCGAAGCCCGTTGACACGGTTGGTGACCGGTTCGAGGTGCCAGGGCTTGCAACACGCTCTGTTCCGGCAAAGGTGGTCGAGTTGGAGGCCTTCGGGGATCGGCCCAATGAACATCTCATATGCGAACCGGGCAGCCTTGACGTATTTGCCGTTGAGCGAGAAGTACCCGTAGCCGTTGGAACGCTTTCCCTGCCACTCCCAGCAGTCGTCGCCGACCTGCATCTTGCACAGGAAACGACGTTCAATCCGTCGTCGGTCAACCGCATGAGCTTGACGGACGCGGACGCCTTTGGCCGAAGCGCTGGGTTGGTCGCCGTGGAACATCCTCCAATTATGACAGTAGGGCGTGCCCTTTATCACCTGCCGCTACTGCAAATTACAGGGACAATATCATGACAAGTGGCAGAGACCCGCTCACTGTTTCAGTAGGGTCAGGTACGATTTACTACGCAGCGATCGGCACCGCCGAGCCCGCCACCCTTACCGGTGCCTGGGTTTCAGGCTGGATCAATGTGGGTTATACCGAGAAGGGAACCACCTTCACACGCGGCGTCACCGCGACAGACATCGACGTGGCCGAGGAGTTCTACTCGATTGGAGAGGTGATCACCGGCTACACCGGAACCATCGACTTCGCGCTCTCGCAGATGACTGCTGAGAACATGTCCATCGCCTTCAACGGTGGCACGATCACCACCAACATCGTCGACGTGTACTTCGACCCGCCCGCTGCTGGGGCCGAGGTCTATGCGATGCTCGGCTGGCAGTCGAACGACGGCACCGAACGTTACATCTGGCGCAAGGTCATCCAGACCGGAGCCACCGCGACGTCACGGCAAAAGGTGCTGCCGCAGGCGTTGATTCCGGTGTCGTTCAAGATGTTCAAACCGCCGTCCCTGCAGCCCTTCCGCTGGATGGGTTCGATCACGCCGATCAACCGGGCGGGCGTATAAGTGGCCCGTTTCAAGGACTTCGACGCTGCTGAGGCAGAACGCAAGGGCGACCCGATCACCTTCAAGCTGGGCGACCAGGAATGGACGGCGGCGCATGTCAATGCCGCCAACTTCCTCGCCTTTAGCCGGCAAACTGCCGAGGGCGGCGCGGGAGCCGCCACCGGCTTCGACGACTACATCACGTCAACTCTCGCCGAGGATCAAAGAGAGCCTTTCCACGCCATGCTCACCGAGCACGACGTGCAGCTCTCCACCCTGATCGCGTTGATGCAGTGGATCGTTGAGCAGGCAACCGGAAACCCTACGGCCGCTGCCTCACCCTCGCCAGCACCGCAGTCGAATACTGGCAAACCACGAGTGGTCTATTCGCGCGAGCCGCGCCAGGAGTCGATTACCGAGACTGCACCCTCCGCCACTGGCTGATCGTGTACGAGGCGCTACTGCGAGAGCGCATGGACGAGGAGCAGAGCGAAGAGCTTGACGCTGCGCTGGAGACGTCCTCGGATGAGGAATTTGACGCGCGCGAGAAGGCAGAATTCCATGCGCGCGCTGGCGGTGAGGTCTCGTTGATCTGATGCCGGGGAATGTGATTGGCGAGGCGTGGGTAGCGATCCGGCCTGACATGACCGGTTTCCAAGCGGAGTTGATGGTCGGCGTCACGGCAGCGACCGCGGCGGTGCAGGCGACGGCGCATCCAATCGACATTCCGGTCTCGGTCGACACCGCCAAGTTGATCGCTGAGATAGCCGCTTTGAGGACGGCCGCAGATGCCGCGGGAGGGGGCGGCAACATGGGGATCATTGGTGGGCTGCTCTGGGGTACCGGTGGCCTTGCGGGCCTCGCTGCCTTCGGCTCCATCGCGTCGCTCGCTGGCTTCGGCTTTGAGCATGTCCTCACAACCATCATCGGACTGGCGGGCTCACTCGCGGGGGCGTTGGGCGGTCTCGCTGTCCTCGCTGTCGGCGTCTTTGGGAAGATGGCTGTGGGGATGACGTCGGATATGCTGGTCATGTCCTCAACGATCGCGGATACGAAG
>DATCBR010000137.1:0-5440 GCA_036511765.1 Acidobacteriaceae bacterium
CTCGATAAAGTCACGCCGGTGACGGATGCGATGCTGCGCAATCCTTCTCCCAACGACTGGCTGATGTGGCGCCGGACATACGACGCGTGGGGTTACAGTCCGCTGAAGCAGATCGATCGCGACAACGTAAAGAACCTGACCGTGGCGTGGACCTGGGGGCTGAACTCCACCGGCATGAACGAATTTACGCCTCTGGTGCATGACGGCATTCTGTACGTCTGGAACTACGGCGAGACCATCCAGGCGCTCGATGCGCGCAACGGAAATCTTCTCTGGCAGTTCCACCACGCGATACCCGCCGAATACCACCGCGATGTCTTCTACAGGACCAAGCGCGCGCTGGCCATCGGAGACGACAAACTCATCTTCCCCACCACGGACATGCACATCATCGCCCTGAACCTGAAGACCGGAGCGGTGGAGTGGGACACGGTCACCGACGACTATGAAAAGAGCCGTCGCGTGTACAACGGCGGCCCGCTGGTTGCAAACGGCAAGGTCATCATGGGCGCCAGCGGTTGCGCGCCCGGCAGCTCCGGCTGCTTCGTCGGCGGTTACGACCTCAAGACCGGCAAGCAACTCTGGCGCTTCAACACCATCGCGCAGCCCGGCGAGCCCGGCAACGAAACCTGGAACAACGTCCCCGCCGACAAGCGCTGGGGCGGATCGGTCTGGCTGCCGCCCAGCTACGATCCGGAGCTGAATCTCGTCTATATCGGTGTCGGCTCCCCGTTCCCGTGGTCATCCATCGATCGCGGCACCTACAATCCCGTCGGCGGCGGCAAGAACGGCGACAGCCTCTACGTCAACTCAACACTGGCGATCAATCCCGATACCGGCAAGCTGGTCTGGTACTACCAGCATCTCCCCAACGACACCTACGATCAGGACTATGCCTTCGAGCGACTCATCGCGCCGGTCGAGTGGCAGGGACACAAGGTGAAGGCCGTCATCACCGCGGGCAAGCCGGCTGTGATTGAGGCGCTCGATGCCGCTACCGGCAAGTTCCTCTTCGCGCGCGATCCCGGCGCGCAGAACATCTTCACCATGGACCCCGTCACTGGCGTGAAGACGCTGCTGCCTCCGGTACTGCCTGACGGCGTGCGCCGCTGCCCCAGCAACAATGGCGCCAGAAATTATCTGGCAGGCTCCTACGATCCCAATACCAACCGCTACTATCTTTCGATCAACGATGTCTGCACTCCCAAGGCCACCGAGATGACAGACCGCATGGTTGGCCTCGATCTGACGACACACGACTTCACCATGGACATCAAATCGCGTGTGATGCAGTCCTCGGCCAAGCTGACCACGGCGGGCGGCCTGCTGTTCTCCGCATCCGCCGACCGCTACTTCCGCGCCTTCGACGATCGCGATGGCAAGGTCCTGTGGCAGATGCGCACGCAGGACATCCCCAACACCGCGCCCATTACCTACATGGTGGACGGCAAACAGTACGTCGCCATGATCGTCGGAAACCCCGGGCTGATCGGCACCGGCGCGGTGCGCGCCTCAGCCGAGTACATGCGCCCGGATGCATCGTCAGTCCTGTGGGTCTGGCAGTTGCCGTAAGGGAAACGCAGTCAGCGGGAGCGGAGGAATCACGCCGCTCCCCGGCCGCTCATTGGACGCCTTTGGCCTGGTTATGTTTAACTCAGCCCATGGACGCCCATGCCGGATAACGCACTCACCTTCGCACAATCGAATGCTCCGCGCTTTGTGGAGGAGCTTAAGGCGCTGCTGCGCATTCCCTCCATCTCCACGCTGCCCGAACACAATGCGGACACCCGCCGTGCTGCCGACTTTGTCGCCGCCGAGCTGCGCCGCATCGGCATGGAGCACGTTCGCCTCATCGAGACGACAACCGCCGCGCACCCCAACGGTCATCCGCTCGTCTATGCCGACTGGCTGCGCGTCGCGTCCCTCAACGGCAAGCCCGCGCCCACCGTCCTCCTCTACGGGCACTACGATGTCCAGCCGCCCGACCCCATCGACGAGTGGACCACGCCGCCCTTCGAGCCGACCGAGCGCAACGGCAACCTCTACGCGCGCGGCGCCGTCGACGACAAGGGCCAGATGTGGATGCACGTCAAAGCCCTCGAATCGCTCTTCGCGACACACTCCGGCAAGCTGCCCGTCAATGTCCGCGTCATCATCGAGGGCGAGGAGGAGGTTGGCGGCGAAGGCATCGCAGCCTTCGTTCGCGAGCATGGCGACGAACTAGCCGCCAATGTCGCGCTGGTATCGGACACAGAGATGTTCGCGCCCGACCTACCTACTCTCTGCGTCGGCCTGCGCGGCATGATCTACACAGAAATCGAAGCCCGCGGCGCGCGCACCGATCTCCACTCCGGAATATACGGCGGCGCTGCGCCCAACCCGTTCGTCGCACTCGCGCAGATCATCGCGCAGCTCAAAGACGCATCCGGACGCATCCTCATCCCCGGCTTTTATGACAAGGTCGTCACCCCCACCCCCGCCGAACTCGCGGCGTGGCGCGCGTTGCCCTTTGATGAAGAGCGCTACCGCGAGACTGAGGTCGGCTCCTCGGTCCTCACGGGCGAGCCGGGCTATTCCGTCCTCGAACGCACATGGTCGCGCCCTACGCTTGATGTTCACGGCATGCCCGGAGGCTTTACCGGCGCAGGAGCCAAGACCGTCATCCCTACGCGCGCCACCGCGAAGGTCTCCATGCGTCTGGTCCCCGACCAGACACCCGCCGATGCCTTCGCGCAGTACAAACGCTTCGTCGAATCCATCTGTCCGGCCGGCGTCTCGCTCGATGTCCGCCTCATTCATTCCGGCGACCCCATCGTCGTCTCCACAGACAATCCCTACGTCCGTGCCGCCACGGACGCGATGCATGCAGTCTTCGGCAAAGACACCGTCTTCATTCGCGGAGGCGGCTCCATCCCCATCGTCGGCGACTTCATCCGCGAACTTGGCATACCCACGCTGCTCATGGGCTTTGGCCTTCCCGACGACAACCTCCACGCCCCCAACGAAAAATTCCACCTCGCCAACTTCCATCGCGGCATCGCATCGATCGTCCGCTTCCTCTCCACGGTGGGCGCTGGGTGAAGTTCGGCGCGCCGCCTCCCATCTCCGGCTACGTCCTCGCAGGCGGCCGCAGCTCGCGTATGGGCCGCGATAAGGCGCTCATCTCTCTGGCCGGAAGGCCGCTGATCGAGCACGCAGTCGCCAAACTCCGTCGCGTCTGCACCGGCGTCCACATCCTCTCGAACGATGCTGCGCTCGCAGCATTCGCGCCCATCGTCCCCGACATCCACCCCGGCTGCGGCCCCATTGGCGGCATCGAAGCCGCCCTCGCTCAAACGCCGCACGAATGGAACCTGTTTCTTCCCGTCGACCTGCCATTCTTGCCGGCCGCCTTTCTCGCACAATGGGTATTCGCCCAGCTCAACCCCTTGTCCCCCAAACCCTCTCCGCCTGGCATCCGCATCCTCAACGCAGACGGCCGCCCGCAGCCCGGCCTCTGCCTCATCCACAGCGCCGTTGCACCGCTCATCGCGCGCGCGATTCAGCGCGAGGAGCTCGCGCTCATGTCGGTCTTCGAAGAAGTGGGAAGGGAAGTGGGCTGCCAGTTCCAGTCCTCCCCCGGCCCCTCGTTCGATGAGCACCCCAATCCCGCCTTACAGTCAACCTGGCCGCAGATCACTCCGGCACAGCTCGCTGCGCGTCCTCTCTGGTTCCTGAATCTCAACACCAAAGAGGACCTCGCCCTGGCTCAGGCGAACCTCGCTGTTCTCGATCCTTAAGTCGTCCTCAATCCTTAGCTGTTTTCGATCCTTAATTTGCCCGCCCTGATTTCGCAGCCTGTCAGCTCCTCATGCATCATAGAGACACGCCATGGCTGACGCGCCCGACAACCTTAATGACAAGCCTCTGCCGGACGGCCCTCCCTCCACGGAGAAGCCCGCCGAGGAACTTGTCGCGGAGCTGCCTCAGGAGACCAAGGACTCCGTTCAGGAGTTCCTTGCAGAGGCGGCCCAGCAGAATGAAGCCGCCAACGAAGCGGTCACCGATGCCGCGGAGACAAGTGCCGACGCCGCCGAGACCGCCGCAGCGGCCGTCGTGCCATACGTCCAACCCGACTCAGAACCTCCCGCCGCCTATATCGCCTTTGAAAACGTATCCAAGTCCTTCGGCGACCTTGACGTTCTCAAAGACGTCAGCTTCTTCGTGCCGCCCGGCGAGACGCTCTGCATCCTCGGCCGCTCCGGCGTCGGCAAATCCGTCTCCCTGCAAATCCTCATGGGTTTCCTTCGCGCGGACTCCGGCCGCGTGCTGGTCGCCGGTGAAGACATCTGCAATTTCTCTGAGAAGCAGCTCCAGGTCATCCGCCGCAAGGTCACCATGGTCTTCCAAAACGGCGCACTGTTCGACTCCATCTCCGTTGGCGAGAACGTCGCATTCCCGTTGCGCGAACGCGGGGACCTGGAGGAGGACCAGATCCAGCGCATCGTCAATGGCATGCTGGATATGGTCGGCGTGCGCGGCATGGAGGACCAGTTGCCCTCCGATCTCTCCACCGGCATGAAGCGCTCCGTCGCGATCGCGCGGGCGCTGGCCTCGCAGCCCGAAGCCGTGCTCTACGACGAGCCCACCACCATGGTCGATCCGCTGATGGGCCATCTCCTGGGCAACCTCATCGCGCTGCTCAAGACCCAGCTTCACCTCACCAGCATCGTCGTCACTCACGACATGCGCTTCGCGCGAAAGCTCGCGGACAAGGTCGTCTTCCTCCACCAGGGCGAGGCCAGGTTCTTCGGCACCGTCGCCGAAATGGACGCCTCGGACGATCCAATCCTGCGCGAGTTCCTTGAGCTCGATGCTCTCGTCCTGCCGACCTAGGGTTTTGCTGCGGTGATACGCATGCAGCCGCTAAATCATCAAACCATCGCAACCTCGCCTGCAAGTTCGGGTTCTTGCCTATAAAGGAAAATCGCCCGCGCAATTCCACAGGCTTCGTTTGCCCCGCAATTTGCTTTCCGTTATCGTTAGGAAATCAAGAGGTTGCAGCAGTTCGCTGCAAAATGTTTTGTTTTGAATGCGTCGCACGGTCTGTGATGCCTTGTTACAGTCGAACTGTCCCGTATTGTCCACAGGTCTGGGATTCGGACCATACTGGTTAGGCCCAGGGTTTTCGCGGGATGGCGCAGCAGCTTTTTGGGCGCTCCATCGCGCCCTGGGGAGGTTTGAACCGTTCACCATGGCGACGCCGGATTATCTCGAACAAGTCGTCGTCTCCGGACGTGTCCGTCCTCGCCCTGCCGGCGCCCCATCGTCACGTACCGGCTTCCTCTACAGGCCCTCCGTCACCAGCCTGCTCTGGGCTACCCTGGACATTCTCACCGTGCTGCTTGCGGCTGTCTTTGCGCTGCGCTTCCGTGCAGATGTGGCTGCCGCTCCCGCCGTT